>NZ_JAAAYH010000010.1:0-58371 GCF_018035285.1 Streptomyces sp. MK37H
ACCGATGAGCCGCAGCTCGCCGTGCGCGCCGGGGTCGTCCACGCGCCGCGGCTCGCGCGGGTGGCGGCCCTCGACGGGGCGGCCGTACCCGGCCTGGACCCGGCGGGGACCGTGCTGGTCACCGGCGCGTCCGGCACCCTGGGCGGGGTGCTGGCCCGCCATCTGGTGACCGAACGCGGCGCCCGGAGGCTGCTGCTGACCAGCCGCCGGGGCGCGGAGGCGGCAGGCGCCGCCGAACTCGCCGCCGAACTCACCGAGCTGGGCGCCGAAGCCCACTGGGCGGCGTGCGACGCGGCCGACCGCACCGCCCTGGCCGAGGTCATCGCGTCCGTCCCCGCCGACCACCCGCTCACCGCCGTGATCCACGCGGCGGGCGTGCTCGACGACGGGATCATCGAGTCCCTCACTCCCGAGCGCGTCGCCCACGTCATGCGCCCGAAGGTGGACGCGGCGTGGAACCTGCACGAGCTGACCAGGGGCCTCGACCTGTCCGCGTTCGTGCTGTTCTCCTCCGCCGCCGGTGTCTTCGGCAACCCGGGGCAGGGCAACTACGCGGCGGCCAACACCTTCCTGGACGCCCTGGCCCAGCACCGCCGCGCCCAGGGCCTGCCCGCCGTCTCCCTGGCCTGGGGCCTGTGGGAGGACGAGGGCGGCATGGCCGCGACCCTCGCGACCGCCGACCGGCAGCGGATGAGCCGCGGCAGCATGGGCGCGCTGAGCAACGCCGAGGGCCTGGCCCTGTTCGATGTGTCGGGCCTGGCCGGACACGCGGTGCTGATCCCCGCCGCCCTGGACATCGCCGCCCTGCGCGCCCAGTCCACGGCCGGGGTCGCCCCGCTGCTGCGCGGGCTGATCCGTACCCCCGTACGGCGCGCCGCGGCCGGTGGCGGCGGCGGGGCGGACGAGGCGGCGAGCCTGGCCGAGCGGCTCGCGGGCATGTCCGCGGCCGAACGGGACCGCTTCCTGCTCAACCTGGTCTGCGGCCAGGTGGCCACCGTGCTCGGCTACGGCGGCGCGGCGGCGATCGAACCCGGCGCGGCCTTCAAGGAGCTGGGCTTCGACTCGCTCACCGCCGTCGAACTCCGCAACCGGCTCGGCGCGGCCACCGGCCTCCGGCTGCCCGCCACGCTGATCTTCGACTACCCGACCCCCGACGCCCTGGCCGACCATCTGCGCGCGGAACTCCCGCACGGGGACGGCGGCGGTCCGTCGGTGTTCGGCGAACTCGACCGGCTGGAAGCCGCCCTGGCGGTGGCCGCGGACGACAGCGTCACCCGCTCCAGGATCACCATGCGCCTCCAGGCGCTCCTGGCGAAGTGGAACGACGCCCAGGACGCGACCGGCGACGGCGACACCGACGACCACGACCTCGAATCCGCGACCGACGATGAGCTCTTCGACCTGCTCGACGACGAACTCGGCTCCTCCTGAACGGGAGCGTTCTGAACCCATGGAACTCATGAGCACCACCTCCCTCTTCGTAAGGAGCCGACGCAATGGTGAATAACGAGGACAAGCTCCGGGACTACCTCAAGCGGGCCACCGCCGATCTGCGTCAGGCCCGCCGGCAGCTCCGCGAGGTCGAGGAGCGGCACCAGGAGCCCATCGCGATCGTCGCGATGAGCTGCCGCTACCCGGGCGGTGTGCGCACCCCCGAGGAGCTGTGGCGGCTCGTCCTGGACGGCGAGGACGCGATCTCCGGCTTCCCGACCGACCGCGGCTGGGACGTCGAGTCGCTCTATGACGCCGACCCCGACCAGGCGGGCGCCAGCTATGTGAACGAGGGCGGGTTCCTCTACGACGCGGGCGGCTTCGACCCGGCGGTCTTCGGGATCTCGCCGCGTGAGGCCATGGCGATGGACCCGCAGCAGCGGCTGCTGCTGGAGAGCTCCTGGGAGGCGTTCGAGCGGGCCGGGATCGACCCGACCGGGCTGCGCGGCAGCCGGACCGGTGTGTTCGCGGGCGTGATGTACCACGACTACACCTCGCGGCTGGACTCCGTGCCCGAGGGCGTCGAGGGCTTCCTGGGCACCGGCAGCTCCGGCTCCATCGCCTCGGGCCGGGTGTCGTACACCTTCGGTCTGGAGGGCCCGGCGGTCACTGTGGACACGGCGTGCTCGTCGTCGCTGGTCACCCTGCACATGGCGGTGCAGGCGCTGCGCAACGGCGAGTGCTCGCTGGCGCTCGCGGGCGGTGTCACCGTGATGGCCACGCCCTCGACGTTCACCGAGTTCAGCCGGCAGCGCGGGCTCGCCGCCGACGGCCGCTGCAAGCCTTTCGCCGCCGCCGCGGACGGCACCGGCTGGGGCGAGGGCGTGGGCATGCTGCTCGTCGAGCGGCTGTCGGACGCGCGCCAACACGGCCACCCGGTGCTGGCCATCGTGCGGGGCTCGGCGATCAACCAGGACGGCGCCTCCAACGGCCTGACCGCGCCCAACGGCCCGTCCCAGCAGCGCGTCATCCACCAGGCGCTCACCAACGGCCGTCTCTCCGCGGCCGATGTGGACGCCGTCGAAGCACACGGCACCGGTACGACGCTGGGCGACCCGATCGAGGCGCAGGCGCTGCTCGCCACCTACGGCCAGGAGCACACCGAGGACCGGCCGCTGCTGCTCGGCTCCATCAAGTCCAACATCGGGCACACCCAGGCCGCCGCCGGTGTCGCCGGAATCATCAAGATGGTCATGGCCATCCGCCATGGCGTCCTGCCCAAGACACTGCACATCGACGAGCCGACCCCGCATGTGGACTGGTCGGCGGGCGCGGTGTCGCTGCTCGCCGACACCACCCCCTGGCCGGAGACCGACCACCCGCGCCGCGCCGCCGTGTCCTCCTTCGGCTTCAGCGGCACCAACGCCCACACCATCCTGGAGCAGGCCCCCGCCGAGGAGGCCGAGGAAGCCACCGAGGAACCGGCGGCCCCGACGAAGCGGCTGGACGTCGTGGCGTGGGCGGTGTCGGGCAAGAGCGCGGCGGGGCTGCGCGCCCAGGCCGAGCGGCTGCTGGCCCACCTCGAGGCCGACCCGTCCCTCAGCCCGGTGGACGTGGCCCTCTCGCTGACCACCACCCGGGCCCAGCTCGACCACCGCGCCGTGGTGCGCGGCCACGACCGTGAGGAACTGCTGGCCGGACTCACCGCCCTGGCCGAGGGCGGTATGGCGGCGGGCGTCGCACAGGGCTCCGTCGTCGGCGGCCGCACGGCGTTCGTGTTCCCGGGGCAGGGGTCGCAGTGGGCCGGTATGGCGGTGGGGCTGATGGACGCCTCGCCCGTATTCGCCGCGCGGATCGAGGAGTGTGCGGCGGCACTGGCGGAGTTCACCGACTGGTCGTTGGTGGATGTGTTGCGGGGTGCCGAGGGTGCGCCGTCGCTGGACCGGGTGGATGTGGTCCAGCCGGTGCTGTTCGCGGTGATGGTGTCGCTGGCCGAGCTGTGGCGTTCGCTGGGCGTCGTCCCGGCTGCCGTGGTCGGCCACTCGCAGGGTGAGATCGCCGCCGCGTGTGTGGCGGGGATTCTGTCGCTGAAGGACGCCGCCCGTGTGGTGGCGCTGCGCAGCCAGGCGATCGGCCGGGTGCTGGCGGGCAGGGGCGGCATGGTGTCGGTGGCGCTGCCGGTGGCGGACGTACGGGAGCGGATCGCGCCGTGGGGCGAGGAGCGGATCTCGGTGGCGGCCGTCAACGGCCCGTCGTCTGCGGTGGTTTCGGGTGAGCCCGAGGCGCTGGACGAGCTGCTCGCGTCCTGTGAGGCCGATGGGGTGCGGGCGCGCCGGGTTCCGGTGGACTACGCCTCGCACTCCGCCCAGGTGGAGTTGCTCCGCGAGGAGTTGCTGGAGCTGCTGGCGCCCGTGGAGCCCAGGGCGGCCGAGGTGCCGTTCCTCTCCACCGTGACGGGGGAGTGGGTCGAGGGCCCGGAGCTGGACGCCGAGTACTGGTTCACCAATCTCCGCCGGACCGTCGAGCTGGAGGGCGCCGTCCGCCGGCTGCTCGATGAGGGCTTCGGCGCGTTCATCGAGTCCAGCGCGCACCCCGTGCTGACGATGGGTGTGCAGGAGACGGCCGAGGACGCGGGCCGTGAGGCCGCCGCGATCGGCTCGCTGCGCCGTGACGAGGGCGGCCTGGACCGCTTCTGGGCCTCCGTCGGCGAGGCGTGGACGCGTGGCGTCACCGTGGACTGGGCCGGGGTGTTCGACGGTACGGGCGCGGCCCGCGTCGAGCTGCCCACGTACGCCTTCCAGCACCAGCACTACTGGCTCGAGGCGGGCGGCCCCGCCGCTGCCGCCGCCATCGCCGCCGACCCCGTCGAGACCCGCTTCTGGGAGGCCGTCGAGCGCGAGGACTGGCAGACGCTCGCCGCCGAGCTGGACATCGACGGCGACGAGCGGGTCAGCGCGCTGCTCCCCGCCCTGGCGTCGTGGCGCAAGCAGGCCCGTGAGCGGTCCACGGTGGACGGCTGGCGCTACCGCGTGACGTGGAAGCCGCTCGCCGACGGGCAGTCCGCGCGGCTGACCGGCGCCTGGCTCGTCGTCACCCCGGCCACCGAGGACACCTGGACCGACGCCGTGGCCGGTGTGCTCGCCGAACGCGGCGCCGACGTACGGCGGATCGCCGTGGACACCGGCGTCGACGGTCGCGACGAGCTCACAGAGCGGCTTCGCGCCGCGCTCGCGGAGACCGACGGCATCCCGTTCACCGGAGTGCTGTCGCTGCTGGCCCTCGACGGGCGTCCGCACCCCCGGCACGCCTCCGTCCCGGCCGGAGTGGCGGCGCAGCTCGCGCTGGTGCAGGCCCTCGGCGACGCGGAGATCGGCGCGCCGCTGTGGTCCGCCACCCAAGGCGCGGTCTCCGTGGGCCGCGCGGACCCGCTGGACTCCCCCGAGCAGGCGCTGGTCTGGGGCCTGGGCCGGGTGGCCGCGCTGGAGCACGGCGAGCGCTGGGGCGGTCTGGTGGACCTGCCCGGGGCGCCCGACGAGCGGGCGCTTGCCCGGCTGGTGACCGTGCTCGCCGGGGCCGAGGAGGAGGACCAGGTCGCGATCCGCGCCGGCGGGCTGCTCGTACGCCGTCTGGTGCGCGCCCCGCTGGCCGCCACGCCCGCCGTACGGGCCTGGAAGCCGTCCGGTACGACGCTGGTCACCGGCGGTACGGGCGCGCTGGGCGCCCATGTGGCGCGCTGGCTGGCGGGCAACGGCGCCGAGCACCTGGTGCTCACCAGCCGCCGTGGCCTGGACGCCCCGGGCGCGGCGGATCTGCGGTCCGAACTGACCGAGCTCGGCGCCAAGGTCACCATCGCCGCGTGCGATGTGGCCGACCGCGCTCAGGTCGAGGCGCTGCTCGCGGACATCCCCGCCGAACACCCGCTGACCGCCGTCGTCCACACCGCCGCCGTGCTGGACGACGGGGTGATCGAGGGCCTGACCCCGGACCAGGTGGACCGGGTGCTGAAGGTCAAGGTGGACGCCACCCGCCATCTGCACGAGCTCACCCGCGATCTGGACCTGAGCGCGTTCGTGCTGTTCTCCTCCTTCGCGGCCACCTTCGGCGCGCCCGGCCAGGGCAACTACGCCCCGGGCAACGCCTTCCTCGACGCCTTCGCCGAGCACCGGCGCGCCCAGGGCCTGCCCGCCACCTCGCTGGCCTGGGGCCCGTGGGGCGAGGGCGGGATGGCCGAGGGCGGTGTCGGTGACCGGATGCGCCGCCACGGCGTCATCGAGATGGCGCCGCGGTCGGCCGTCACCGCGCTCCAGCACGCGCTGGACCGCGACGAGTCGGTGCTCACCGTGGTCGACATGGAGTGGAAGCGCTTCGTTCTCGCCTTCACCTCCGGCCGCTCCCGTCCGCTGCTGCACGACCTGCCCGAGGCGCGGGACGTCATCCAGGACATGGCCGGGGACGCCGAGGCGGACGGCGCGGGCGCGGTCGCTCTCGTGCGGCAGCTCGCCGGGGTGCCGGAGCCCGAGCAGGAGCGGATGGTGCTGGAGCTGGTGCGCACCGCCGTCGCGGCCGTCCTGGGCTACGCGGGCGCCGACGACGTCGAGGCGGGCCGGGCGTTCAAGGAGCTGGGCTTCGACTCGCTGACCGCCGTCGAGCTGCGCAACCGGCTCAGTGCCGCCAGCGGGCTGAAGCTGCCGCCGACCCTGATCTTCGACTACCCCACGCCCACCGTGCTCGCGCGCCATCTGCGTACCGAGATCGCGGGCGGGCAGCAGGCCGCCGTGGCCGCGCTGCCGACCGCGGCGGCGCTCGCCGACGACGAGCCGATCGCCATCGTCTCCATGAGCTGCCGCTTCCCGGGCGGGGTGCGCACCCCAGAGGAGCTGTGGCAGCTGCTCGCATCCGGTGGCGACGCGCTGTCGGAGTTCCCGGGCGACCGCGGCTGGGACATCGAGTCGCTGTACGACCCGGACCCGGACGCGCAGGGCACCAGCTACACCCGCGAGGGCGGATTCCTCACCGGGGCCGCCGACTTCGACCCCGCCTTCTTCGGGATCTCGCCGCGTGAGGCCATGGCGATGGACCCGCAGCAGCGGCTGCTGCTGGAGACGTCCTGGGAGGCTTTCGAGCGCGCGGGCATCGACCCGGCCACGCTGCACGGCAGCCCGTCCGGTGTCTTCGTCGGCACCAATGGCTCCGACTACTCCATCGTCATGCGCGACAACACCGAGGGCTACGAGGGTCACCTCGCCACCGGCAGCGCCGCGAGCGTCGTCTCCGGCCGCCTCTCGTACACCTTCGGCCTGGAGGGCCCGGCGGTCACCGTGGACACCGCGTGCTCGGCGTCGCTGGTGGCGCTGCACCTGGCCGTCCAGTCGCTGCGCCAGGGCGAGTGCTCGGTCGCGCTCGCGGGCGGGGTGACCGTGATGGCCACCCCGGGCACCTTCATCGAGTTCAGCCGCCAGCGCGGACTGTCCTCCGACGGCCGCAGCAAGGCGTTCTCCTCGGACGCGGACGGCTTCAGCCCGGCCGAGGGCGTGGGCATGCTGCTGGTCGAGCGGCTGTCGGACGCGCGGAAGAACGGCCACCCGGTGCTGGCCGTCGTCCGTGGCTCGGCGATCAACCAGGACGGCGCCTCCAACGGTCTGACGGCGCCCAACGGCCCGTCCCAGCAGCGCGTCATCCGGCAGGCCCTCGCCAACGCCCGGCTGTCTCCGGCCGAGGTGGACGTCGTGGAAGCACACGGCACGGGTACGACGCTGGGCGACCCGATCGAGGCGCAGGCGCTGCTCGCCACCTACGGTCAGGAGCGGCCCGACGGGCAGCCCCTGCTGCTCGGCTCCATCAAGTCCAACATCGGCCACGCCCAGGCGGCCGCCGGTGTCGCGGGTGTGATGAAGCTCGTGCTCGCGCTGCGTCACGGCGTGCTGCCGGAGTCGCTGCACATCGTCGAGCCCACTCCGCATGTGGACTGGTCGGCGGGCGACATCGAGCTGCTGACCGGGGCGCGGGAGTGGCCGGAGACCGGCCGTCCGCGCCGGGCCGCGGTGTCCTCGTTCGGCTTCAGTGGTACCAACGCACACGCCATCATCGAGCAGGCCCCCGCAGAGGAGCCGGGTGAGCCCGAGCCGGTGACCCGGCGGCTGGGCGCGCTGCCGTGGACGGTGTCCGGCAAGAGCGAGGCGGCGCTGCGCGCCCAGGCCGCCAAGCTGCTGGCCCACCTCGACGCCGACCCGGCCCCGCGCCCGCTGGACATCGGCCACTCGCTGGCCACCACCCGCGCCGCCTTCGACCGGCGCGCGGTGCTGGTGGGCACGGACCGGGACGATTTCGTCCGGGGTTTGGACGCCCTCGCTAGGGGGCAGGTCCTGCCGAACCTGGTGCAGGGGGCCTCAATCGGGGGCAAGGCCGCATTCGTGTTCCCAGGACAGGGGTCACAATGGGTAGGCATGGCCGTGGAGCTGTTGGATGCTTCACCGGTGTTCGCTGCCCGTATTGATGAGTGTGCCGCCGCGCTCGCAGAGTTCACCGACTGGTCGTTGGTGGATGTGCTGCGCGAGGCGGAGGGCGCACCGTCACTGGAGCGGGTGGACGTTGTTCAGCCGGTGTTGTTCTCCGTGATGGTTTCGCTCGCGGAGCTGTGGCGTTCGCAGGGTGTGCGGCCGTCCGCCGTGGTCGGCCACTCGCAGGGTGAGATCGCGGCGGCGTGTGTGGCCGGAGCGCTGACGCTCAAGGACGCGGCCCGTGTGGTGGCGCTGCGCAGCCAGGCCATCGGCCGGGTGCTGGCGGGCAGGGGCGGCATGGTGTCGGTGGCGCTGCCGGTGGCGGACGTACGGGAGCGGATCGCGCCGTGGGGCGAGGAGCGGATCTCGGTGGCGGCCGTCAACGGCCCGTCGTCGGTGGTCGTCTCCGGTGAGCCCGAGGCCCTCGATGAGCTGGTCGCCGTGTGCGAGGCGGACGAGGTGCGGGCGCGCCGGGTGCCGGTGGACTACGCCTCGCACTCCGCGCAGGTCGAGCTGCTCCGCGAGGAACTGCTGGAGCTGCTCGCGCCCGTGGAGCCCAGGGCGGCCGAGGTGCCGTTCCTGTCCACCGTGACGGGGGAGTGGATCGACGGTTCCGAGCTGGACGCCGAGTACTGGTTCACCAACCTCCGCCGGACCGTCGAGCTGGAGAGCGCGATCCGCCGCCTGCTGGACGAGGGCTTCGGAGCGTTCATCGAGTCCAGCGCCCACCCCGTGCTGACGATGGGTGTGCAGGAGACCGCCGAGGACGCGGGCCGTGAGGCCGCCGCGATCGGGTCGCTGCGCCGTGACGAGGGCGGCCTGGACCGCTTCTACACCTCGCTGGGCGAGGCGTGGACGCGTGGCGTGGCCGTGGACTGGGAGGCGGTGTACGAGGGGACGGGCGCGCAGCGCGTCGAGCTGCCCACGTACGCCTTCCAGCACCAGAGCTACTGGCCGCAGGCGGCCGACACCCCGGCCGACGAGTCGGGCGCGCCGTCCGACGCCGTGGACGCGCGCTTCTGGGAGGCCGTCGAGCGCGAGGACCTGGAGTCGCTGGCCGACACCCTCGCGTTCGGGGACGACGGCGAGCGGTCCTCGCTCGGCGCCGTCCTGCCCGCCCTGGCGTCCTGGCGCAAGCAGGCCCGCGAGCAGTCCACCGTGGACGGCTGGCGCTACCGCGTGACCTGGGCCTCCCTGACCGAGGCTCAGGCCCCGCGGGTGTCCGGGACCTGGCTGCTGGCCGTGCCCGAGTCCGCCGCCATCGACGACTGGACGCTCGGCGCGGTCCGGATGCTCACCGAACGCGGCGCCGAGGTGCGGCAGATCACCCCGACCGCCGTGGAGTCGGACCGCGCGTCGCTGACCCGCCTGGTGCGCGAGGAACTGGCCGACGCCGGAGCCGTCTCGGGTGTGCTGTCGCTGCTCGCCTTCGACGCGGGCACCGCGCCCGGCACCGACGGTGTCAGCGCCGGGCTGCTAGGTACCGCCGTGCTGATCCAGGCCCTCGGCGACGCCGGGGTGGACGCGCCGCTGTGGTGCGCCACCCGGGGCGCGGTCGCCGTCGGCCGGACGGATCAGGTCGAATCCCCCGAGCAGGCGCTCGTCTGGGGCCTCGGCCGGACCGCCGCACTGGAGTACCCGGAGCGCTGGGGCGGTCTGGTGGATCTGCCCGGGGCGCCCGACGAGCGGGCGCTGGCCCGGCTCGCCGGGGCGCTCGCCGGGACGGACGGCGAGGACCAGCTCGCGGTGCGCGCGGCCGGGGTGTTCGCCCGCAGGCTCGCCCACGCCCCGCTGGCCGGCGCGCCCGCCGTACGGGCGTGGAAGCCGTCCGGTACGACGCTGGTCACCGGCGGTACGGGCGCGCTGGGCGCCCATGTGGCGCGCTGGCTGGCGGGCAACGGGGCCGAGCACCTGGTGCTCACCAGCCGCCGTGGCCTGGAGGCGCCGGGCGCGGCCGAACTGCGGGACGAGCTGACCGGGCTGGGCGCCGAGGTCACCGTCGCCGCGTGCGACGTGGCCGACCGCAAGGCCGTCGAGACGCTGCTCGCCGCCATCCCGGCCGACCGGCCGCTCACGGCGGTCATGCACGCCGCGGGTGTCCTGGACGACGGCGTCCTGGACGCGCTCACCCCGGAGCGGTTCGCCACCGTCCTCGGCCCCAAGGCCGACGCGGCGCGCCATCTGGACGAGCTGACCCGCGATCTGGACCTGTCCGCGTTCGTGCTGTTCTCCGGTATCGCGGGCACCCTCGGCGACGCCGGACAGGGCAACTACGCGGCGGCCAACGCCTATCTCGACGCGCTGGCCGAGCGGCGCCGCGCCCAGGGCCTGCCCGCCACCTCGGTGGCCTGGGGCCGCTGGGGCGAGACGGGTCTGGCCGCCGACGGCGCCATCGGCGAGCGGCTGGACCGGGGCGGCGTCCCGGCGATGGCCCCGCACGCCGCGATCACGGCGCTCCAGCGGGCCCTGGACCACGCGGACACGGTCGTGGCCGTCGCCGACATCCAGTGGGACCGCTTCACTGGCGGCTACACGGCGGTCCGCCCCAGCCCGCTGATCGGCGAGCTGCCCGAGGTCAAGCGGCTGCGGGAGACCGGCGGCCCGGCCGGTGAGCCCGGCGCGGCCTCCGACGGGTCCCCGGCGGACGCGCTGCGCAAGCGGCTGGCCGGGATCTCCCGGGCCGAGCAGTCCCTGGTCGTCCTGGAGGTCGTGCGCACCAACGCGGCCGCCGCGCTCGGCCACCCCTCGACGGACGAGGTCGGCGCCGGGCGGGCGTTCAAGGAGCTGGGCTTCGACTCGCTCATCGCGCTGGAGCTGCGCAACCGGCTGACCGCCGCCACCGGGCAGAAGCTGCCCGCCACGCTGGTCTTCGACTACCCGACCCCGGCGGCGCTCGCCGAGTTCCTGTGCGGCCGGATCGTGGGCGACGGCGGTACGGCCGCGGCGCCCGGCCTCGCGGAGCTCGACGCGCTGGAGTCCGCGCTGTCCGTCCTGGACCCCGACAGCGAGGCACGGGAGGACATCGCGGCCCGGCTGCGGGACCTCGCGGCGAAGTGGGCGGAGCCCCGTACGGCCGATGCCGAGGCGGCCGACGGCGACGGCGGCACCGTGACGGAGAAGTTGCAGGAGGCGACGCCCGACGAGGTCTTCGCCTTCATCGACAAGGAACTCGGAATCTAAGGATCGATGGGTCCGAGGGCGCAAGGTTTGTGACGAGAAGCATGGGTGAGACTCCAATGGCGGATCAGGACAAGATCCTCGACTACCTCAAGCGGGTAACTGCCGATCTGCACCAGACGCGGCAGCGTCTTCGCGAGGTCGAGTCGCAGGAGCCTGAGCCGATCGCGATCGTCGGAATGAGCTGCCGGTTCCCCGGAGGCGTCACGTCTCCGGAGGAGCTGTGGGAGCTCGTCGCCGCGGGCGGCGACGCCATCGCGGACTTCCCCACGGACCGTGGCTGGGACGTCGACTCGCTCTTCGCCGACGATCCCGACGAGCAGGGCACCAGCTACACCGACAAGGGCGGGTTCCTCGACGGCGCGGGCGAGTTCGACGCCGGGTTCTTCGGGATCAGCCCGCGCGAGACCCTCGGCATGGACCCGCAGCAGCGGCTGCTGCTGGAGACGTCCTGGGAGGCGTTCGAGCGGGCCGGGATCGACCCGGCCACGCTCCGCGGCAGCAAGGCCGGTGTCTTCGTCGGCACCAACGGCCAGGACTACCCGGAGCTGATGCACACGCTGCCGCAGGGCGTCGAGCAGTACCTGCTCACCGGCAACGCCGCCAGCGTCATCTCCGGCCGGATCTCCTACACCTTCGGCCTGGAGGGCCCGGCGCTCACCGTCGACACCGCGTGCTCGGCGTCGCTGGTGGCGCTGCACCTGGCCATCCAGGCGCTGCGCAACGGCGAGTGCTCACTGGCGCTCACCGGCGGTGTCACGGTGATGAACAGCCCCCGCGCGTTCATCAACTTCAGCCGCCAGCGAGGCCTCGCGCCCGACGGCCGCTGCAAGGCGTTCGCGGACGGCGCGGACGGCACCGGCTGGGGCGAGGGCGCGGGCATGCTGCTCGTCGAGCGGCTGTCGGACGCGCGCCGACACGGCCACAAGGTGCTGGCCATCGTCCGTGGCTCCGCCATCAACCAGGACGGCGCGTCCAACGGCCTGACCGCGCCCAACGGCCCGTCCCAGCAGCGCGTCATCCGCCAGGCGCTCACCGACGCCCGGCTCACCCCGGCCCAGGTGGACGCCGTCGAGGCACACGGCACCGGCACCAGCCTCGGCGACCCCATCGAGGTCCAGGCCCTGCTCGCCACGTACGGGCAGAACCGGGCCGAGGGCCGCCCGCTGTGGCTCGGCTCGATCAAGTCCAACTTCGGGCACACCCAGGCCGCCGCCGGTGTCGCCGGAATCATCAAGATGGTCAAGGCCATCGAGCACGGGGTGCTGCCCAGGACCCTGCACGTCGACGCCCCCTCCCGGGACGTGGACTGGGACGCGGGCGCCGTCTCCCTGCTCACCGAGAACACCCCGTGGCCGGAGACCGGCCAGCCGCGCCGCGCGGGCATCTCCTCCTTCGGTGTGAGCGGTACGAACGCCCACACCGTCATCGAGCAGGCCCCCGCCGAGGACCGCGAGCCGCAAGGCCCCGATGGCGACGCCACGCCGTCGGAGTGGACGGGCATCGGCGGGCAGGTGCCGCTGCTGGTGTCCGCGCAGAGCGCACCGGCGCTGCGCGCCCAGGCCGAGCGGCTCACCGCCCGGGTGCAGGACGACCCGGGCCTCGGCCTGGTCGACCTCGCCCACTCGCTGGCCACCACCCGCGCCGCGCTGGACCACCGGGCCGTGGTCCTCGCGGGCGAGGGCGGCCGCGAGGAACTGCTGCGCGGACTGGCCGAACTCGCCGAGGACGCCCCCGCGGGCGGCGTCGTCCGGGGCGAGGTCGCCGAGGGCAAGGTCGCGTTCCTCTTCACCGGCCAGGGCAGCCAGCGCGCCGGAATGGGCCGTGAGCTGTACGCGGCCGTCCCGGCCTTCGCCCGCGCCCTCGACGAGGTGTGCGCCGAGCTCGACCAGCACCTCCAGCGGCCGCTGCGCGAGGTGATGTTCGGCGACGACAGCGGACCGCTGGACCGTACCGGATACACCCAGCCCGCGCTGTTCGCCCTCGAAGTGGCGCTGTTCCGGCTGCTGGAGACGTGGGGCGTCAAGCCCGACTTCCTCGTCGGCCACTCCATCGGCGAACTGGCCGCCGCGCATGTGGCGGGTGTGCTGTCGCTGGCCGACGCGTGCCGGTTGGTGGCCGCGCGCGGCCGGCTGATGGAGGAACTGCCCGCCGGTGGCGCGATGATCGCGATCCAGGCGTCCGAGGACGAGGTGACACCGCTGCTCACCGAGCGGGTGTCGATCGCCGCCATCAACGGGCCGACGTCGGTGGTCATCGCGGGTGACGAGGACGCGGCGCTGGAGATCGCGGCTGGTTTCGAGGCCCAGGGCCGCAAGACCAAGCGGCTCACCGTGAGCCACGCGTTCCACTCGCCGCGCATGGACGGCATGCTGGACGCCTTCCGCGAGGTGGCGCGGCAGGTGACCTACGCCCCGCCGGTCATCCCCATCATCTCCAACCTCACCGGCGGTTCGGTCTCCGCCGACGAGATCTGCTCGCCCGACTACTGGGTCCGGCACGTCCGCGAGGCGGTCCGCTTCACCGACGGTATCCGCCGGCTCGAGGAGTACGACGTCGCCACGTATGTGGAGCTGGGCCCCGACGGGGTGCTCTCCGCCATGGCGCAGGACTGCGTCACCGGCGACGGCGCCGTGTTCGTGCCCGTACTGCGCGGCGACCGCCCCGAGGCCACCGCCCTGGCCGGCGCCCTCGCCCGCGCCCATGTCCACGGCGTGGCCGTCGACTGGGCCGCGGTCTTCGAGGGCTCCGGCGCCCGCCGCGTAGAACTGCCCACCTACGCCTTCCAGCGCGAGCTGTACTGGCCCGAGCCGCCCGGCCCGTGGACCGGTGACGTCACCGCCGCCGGTCTCGGCTCCGCCGACCATCCGCTGCTCGGCGCCGCCGTGTCGCTCGCCGACGGCGCCGGATTCCTGTTCACCGGACGGCTGTCCCTCCAGACCCACCCCTGGCTGGCCGACCACGCCGTCATGGCCACCGTGCTGCTGCCCGGCACCGCCTTCGTCGAGCTGGCCATCCGCGCCGGTGACCACGTGGGCGCGGACGTCCTGGAGGAGCTCACCCTCGAGGCCCCGCTGGTCCTGCCCCCGCAGGGCGGCGTCCAGCTCCAGGTGTCCGTGGGCGCCCCGGACGAGACCGGCCGCCGCTCGCTGGCCCTGCACTCGCGGCTGGAGGAGGCCCCCGACGGCACCTGGGGCGAGGGCGAGTGGACCCGCCACGCCACCGGTGTGCTCGCCGCCGGGGCCACCACCCCCGACGACAACCTGACCGCATGGCCCCCGGCCGGTGCCACCGAAGTCCCCGTGGACGGCCTCTACGACTGGCTCGCCGGGACCGGATTCGCCTACGGCCCGGTCTTCCAGGGGCTCCAGGGCGCCTGGCAACACGGCGACCACGTGTACGCCGAGGTGCGGCTGCCCGAGAGCGCCCGCGCCGAGGCCGAGCTGTTCGGGCTGCACCCGGCGCTGCTGGACGCGGCCCTGCACGCCGTGGGCATCGGCTCCCTCCTGGAGGACACCGAACACGGCCGCCTCCCCTTCTCCTGGAGCGGTGTCCGGCTGCACGCGGTGGGCGCCGCCACGCTGCGCGTCCGGCTCTCGCCCGCCGGTCAGGACGCGGTGGCCGTGCTGGTGACGGACGAGAGCGGCGCGCCCGTCGCCTCCGTCGACTCGCTGCTGCTGCGCCCCGTCTCGCCCGACCAGGTGCACGCCGCGCGCGGCGCCTTCCACGAGGCGCTGTTCCGCGTCGAGTGGACCCCCGCCCCGGTCCCCGCCAACACCACCGTCGTGGCCGGGCAGTGGGCGGTGCTGGGCGCCGAACACCCCGAGCTCGCGATCGCCCTGCCCACCGCCGCCGGGTACGCCGACCTGGCCGCGCTCGGCGCGGCCGTGGACGCCGGGGCACCGGTGCCGCAGGCCGTCGTCGCGCCGTTCTTCGCGGGTGACACCGGGCTTCCCGTCGAGACCGCCGTGCGCGAGGCCCTGCACCGCGCGCTGGAGCTGGTCCAGAGCTGGCTCGCCGACGCCCGCTTCGAGGGCTCCCGGCTGGTGATCGCCACCCGTGGCGCCGTCGCCACCTCCGCCGACGCCGACACCGAGGACCTGGCCCACGCCCCGCTGTGGGGCCTGCTGCGCTCCGCGCAGTCCGAGAACCCGGACCGCTTCGTCCTGATGGACTTCGACAGCACCGTCGGCACCGACGAGTCCTACCGGGTGCTCTCCGCCGCCCTGGCCACCGGCGAATCGCAGCTCGCCGTCCGCGCCGGGACCGTGGTCGTACCGCGGCTGGCCAAGGTCGCCTCCGCCGCCGAGCAGACCGCCCCCGCCCTCGACCCCGAGGGCACCGCCCTGGTCACCGGCGCCACCGGCACCCTCGGCGGGCTGGTCGCCCGCCATCTGGTGGCCGAGCACGGCATACGCCACCTGCTGCTGCTCAGCAGGCGTGGGGGAGACGCCCACGGCGCCGCCGAACTCGTCGCCGAGCTGCGCGCGTCGGGCGCCGAGGTCACCCTCACCGCCTGCGACGTGGCCGACCGCGACGCGCTCGCCGAGACGCTCGCCGCCATCCCGGCCGAACACCCGCTGACCGCCGTGGTGCACACCGCCGGTGTGCTCGACGACGGTGTCATCGGCTCGCTGACCGCCGAGCGCGTCGACCGCGTGCTGCCGCCCAAGGTGGACGCCGCGTGGAACCTCCACGAGCTCACCCGCGACCTCGACCTGTCCGCGTTCGTGCTGTTCTCCGCCGCCGCCGGCACCCTCGGCGGCCCCGGCCAGGCCAACTACGCGGCCGCCAACGCCTTCCTGGACGCCCTCGCCCACCGGCGCCACGCCCAGGGGCTGCCCGCCACCGCCCTCGCCTGGGGCCTGTGGGCCGAGCGCAGCGGCATGACCGGCGACCTGGACGACACCGACATCCAGCGCATCACCCGCGCCGGAGTGGCCGCCCTCTCCTCCGAGGAGGGCCTCGCCCTCCTGGACACCGCCCTCGCCGTGGGCGACCCCACGCTCGTCCCCATGCACCTGGACCTGGCGCCGCTGCGCCACGCCGATGCCACCATGGTCCCCGCGCTGCTGCGCGGCCTGGTGCGGGCCCCCGGCCGCCGGGTGGTCGAGGCGGGCGGCGGCGCGGCCCCCGGCGGGCTCGCCGACCGGCTCCTCGGACTGTCCGTCCCCGAGCGCGACCGGCTGCTGCTGGAGATCGTCTGCGGTCAGGTGGCCGCCGTCCTCGGCTACGCGGGCCCGGAGGCCGTCGGCTCGGCACGCGCCTTCAAGGAGCTGGGCTTCGACTCGCTCACCGCCGTCGAGCTGCGCAACCGCCTCGGCGCCGTCACGGGCGTACGGCTCCCGGCCACCCTCGTCTTCGACTACCCCACGCCGACCGCGCTCGCCGGCTTCCTGCGCACCGAGATCCTCGGCGACCAGGCCGACGAGGCCGCCGCGGCCCCGGCCGCCACCGTGGCCGTCGCCGACGACGAGCCCATCGCCATCGTCGGCATGAGCTGCCGCTACCCCGGCGGGGTCACCAGCCCCGAGGAGCTGTGGCAGCTGGTCACCGGCTCGGTGGACGCCATCTCCGGCTTCCCGACCGACCGCGGCTGGCAGCTTGAGGGGCTGCTGGGCGAGGACCCCGAGCAGACGGGCACCAGCGCCACCATCGAGGGCGGATTCCTCTACGACGCGGGCGAGTTCGACCCCGACTTCTTCGGCATCAACCCGCGCGAAGCCCTCGCCATGGACCCGCACCAGCGGCTGCTGCTGGAGAGCTCCTGGGAGGCGTTCGAGCGGGCCGGGATCGACCCGGCGACCGTACGCGGCAGCAAGACCGGCGTCTTCGCGGGCGTCATGTACCACGACTACCTCTCCCGGCTGACCGCCCTGCCGGAGGGCCTGGAGGGCTACCTCGGCACCGGTACGGCAGGCAGTGTGGCCTCGGGCCGGGTGGCGTACACCTTCGGTCTGGAGGGCCCGGCGGTCACCATCGACACGGCGTGCTCGTCGTCGCTGGTGGCGCTGCACCTGGCCGCGCAGGCGCTGCGCAACGGCGAGTGCACGATGGCCCTCGCGGGCGGTGTCACCGTCATGTCCACCCCGGACACCTTCATCGACTTCAGCCGCCAGGGCGGGCTTTCGGCCAGCGGCCGCTGCAAGTCCTTCTCGGCCGACGCGGACGGCACCGGCTGGGCCGAGGGCGTCGGCATGCTGCTCGTCGAGCGGCTGTCGGACGCGAAGAAGAACGGCCACAAGGTGCTGGCGGTCGTACGGGGCACGGCGGTCAATCAGGACGGCGCGTCGAACGGTCTGACGGCGCCGAACGGTCCGTCCCAGCAGCGGGTGATCCGTCAGGCGCTGGCGAACGCGGGTCTGTCGGCGTCCGAGGTGGACGCGGTCGAGGCGCACGGCACGGGCACCACGCTGGGCGACCCGATCGAGGCCCAGGCGCTGCTGGCCACGTACGGCAAGGAGAAGACCGAGGACCAGCCGCTGTGGCTGGGCTCCATCAAGTCCAACTTCGGCCACACCCAGGCCGCCGCCGGTGTCGCGGGCATCATCAAGATGGTGCAGGCCATGCACCACGGCGTACTGCCCCGGTCGCTGCACCTCGACGAACCCTCGCCGCATGTGGACTGGGCGGCGGGCGCCGTGTCGCTGCTGAGCGAGGCGCGGGAGTGGCCGGAGACCGGGCGGTCCCGCCGGGCCGGTGTCTCCTCCTTCGGCGTCAGCGGCACCAACGCGCACGTCATCATCGAGCAGGCGCCGGAGACCGAACCGGCCGAGGTCTCCGCGCTTCCGGCGGCTCAGCCGTCCGTGCTGCCGTGGACCGTGTCCGGGAAGAACGCCGACGCGCTGCGGGCGCAGGCCGAGCGGCTGCTCGCCGACCTGGAGCAGCGGCCGGAGGTGTCCCCGACCGACCTGGCGTACTCGCTCGCGACCTCCCGTGCCGCGCTGGACCACCGTGCCGTCGTGGTCGGCGGGGACCGTGCGGCGCTGATCTCGGGCCTGGAGGCACTGGCGCGCGGCGAGTCGGCCGCGGGGCTGGTCCAGGGCTCGGTGGCGGATGGCAAGGTGGCGTTCCTGTTCACCGGCCAGGGCAGCCAGCGGCTCGGCATGGGCCGTGAACTGTACGACGCCTACCCGGCGTTCGCGGAGGCGTTCGACGCGGTCTGCGACGAGCTGGACGGGCATCTGATGCGGCCGCTGAAGACCGTGGTGTTCGGGGATGACGCGGCGGAGCTGGACCGGACCGGGTTCACCCAGCCCGCGCTGTTCGCGGTCGAGGTGGCGCTGTTCCGCCTGGTCGAGGCGTGGGGGCTGCGGCCCGACTTCCTCTCCGGACACTCCATCGGTGAGCTGGCCGCCGCGCATGTGGCCGGTGTGCTCTCGCTGGCCGACGCCGCGAAGCTGGTGGCCGCCCGTGGCCGGTTGATGCAGGCGCTTCCGGCCGGTGGCGCGATGATCGCCGTCCAGGCGTCCGAGGACGAGGTGGCGCCGCTGCTCAACGAGCGGGTGTCGATAGCCGCCCTCAACGGCCCGGCCTCCGTGGTCATCGCGGGCGACGAGGACGCGGCTCTGGAGATCGCTGCCGGTTTCGAGGCGCGGGGCCGTAAGACCAAGCGGCTCACGGTCAGCCACGCGTTCCACTCCCCGCGTATGGACGGGATGCTGGAGGCGTTCCGCGAGGTCGCGGAGGGGCTGTCGTACGAGGCCCCGCGTATCCCGATCGTCTCCAACCTCACCGGCCACGTGGTCTCCGCCGAGGAGATCACGACCCCCGACTTCTGGGTCCGCCACGTCCGCGAGGCGGTCCGCTTCCTGGACGGCATCCGCACGCTCGAGGCCCAGGGCGTCACCACCTACCTCGAACTCGGCCCCGACGGCGTCCTCTCCGCGATGGCGCAGGAGTGCGTGACAGGCGGCGAGGACGCCGCGTTCGCCGCCGCGCTGCGCAAGGACCGCGCCGAGGCCGAGACCATCGCCACCGCCCTCGCCGCCCTGCACGTCCGCGGCGTGACCCCGGACTGGGCCGCGTACTTCGCCGGGACCGGTGCCCATCGTGTCGACCTGCCGACCTACGCCTTCCAGCACCGCCGCTTCTGGCTGACGTCCCCCGCGGGCTTCGTGGGCGACGTCGAGTCGGCGGGTCTGGACCGGGCCGACCACCCGCTGCTGGGCGCGGCCGTGCCGCTGGCGGACTCCGACGGCTTCCTGTTCACGGGTCGGCTCTCCCTCGAAAGCCACCCGTGGCTGGCCGACCACGCCGTCATGGGCACCGTGCTGCTGCCCGGCACCGCCTTCGTGGAGCTGGCCATCCGCGCCGGTGACCAGGTGGGCTGCGACCGGCTGGACGAGCTGACGATCGAGGCGCCGCTGGTGCTGCCCGAGCGCGGCGCGGTCCAGCTGCAGATCGTCGTCGGCGCCCCGCAGCAGGCCGGGCACCGCACGCTGGAGCTGTACTCGCGGGCGCAGGACGCGCCCGCCGAGATGCCGTGGACCCGGCATGCGAGCGGTGTGCTGGTGGCCGGTGGCCCGCGGCCCTCGTTCGACCTGACGGCATGGCCGCCGCAGGGCGCCGAGCCCGCCGAGGTCGAGGGGCTCTACGAGCACCTGGCGCAGGGCGGCTTCGCCTACGGGCCGATGTTCCAGGGGCTGACGGCGGCCTGGCTGCGCGGCGACGAGGTGTTCGCCGAGGTGCGGCTGCCGGAGGACCGCAAGGCCGACGCGGGCGGGTTCGGGCTCCACCCGGCGCTGCTGGACGCCGCGCTGCACAGCACGTTCGCCCGTCCCGATGGCGATGAGCAGGGGCGGCTGCCGTTCTCCTGGAGCGGGGTGTCGCTGCACGCGGTGGGCGCCGACGCGCTCCGGGTCCGGCTGACCCCGGCCGGCGCCGACGGCGTGTCGCTGGAGCTGGCCGACGGCACCGGTGCCCCGGTGGCCTCGGTCGAGCAGCTGGCGCTGCGCCCGGTCTCGGCCGGGCAGCTCGCCGAGGGCCGCTCCGCCGCGTACCACGAGTCGCTGTACCGGCTGGACTGGGCCACCGTGCCGATGTCCACCGAGAGCCCGGCCGCGTTCTGGACGGTGCTCGGCGAGGGCGCGCCCGCCCCGCTGACCTCCGGCGCGGCGATCCACACCGACCTGGACGCGCTGGCCGCGGCCGGGGACGCGCCCCGTCACGTCCTGGCGTACCTCGATCCGCGCGGCGCCACCGGGGACGAGGTGACCGCCGCCGTCCACGCCGCCACCCAGCGGACGCTGGCGCTCGTCCGGGCGTGGCTGGCCGACGACCGGTTCGCCGCGTCCCGGCTGGTGCTCGTCACCCGGGGCGCGGTGGCCACCGCGGGCGACGCCGGGACCCACGACCTGGCGCACGCCCCGGTGTGGGGCCTGGTGCGCTCGGCGCAGTCGGAGAACCCGGACCGGCTGGTGCTGGTGGACCTCGACGGCACCGACGCCTCCTACGAGGCGCTGGGCGCCGCGCTCGCCTCCGGCGAGCCGCAGTTCGTGCTGCGCCGGGGCGCCGTGCACGCCCCCCGGCTGGCGCGCACCGCTGCCACCGGACCCATGGTGCCGCCGCCCGGTGAGCCGGCCTGGCGGCTGGACATCCAGGACAAGGGCACCCTGGAGAACCTCACCCTGCTGCCCAGCCCGGAGGCCGCCGCGCCGCTGGAGGCCGGGCAGGTGCGGGTCGCGGTCCGGGCCGCCGGCGTGAACTTCCGCGATGTGCTCAACGCGCTCGGCATGTACCCCGGTGACGCGGGCCTGATGGGCAGCGAGGGCGCGGGAGTCGTCCTCGAGACCGGCCCCGGCGTCACCGATCTGGCGCCCGGCGACCGGGTGATGGGCATGCTGCCCGGTGGCTTCGGCCCGCTGGTGGCCGTGGACCGCCGCATGATCGTGCCGATGCCCGAGGGCTGGTCGTACGCCCAGGCCGCGTCCGTGCCGATCGTCTTCATGACGGCCTACTACGCGCTGCGCGACCTGGCCGACCTCCGGGGCGGGGAGTCGCTGCTGGTGCACGCCGCCGCCGGTGGTGTCGGCATGGCCGCCGTCCAGCTCGCCCGGCACTGGGGCGTGGACGTCTACGCCACCGCCAGCCAGGGCAAGTGGGGCACGCTGCGCTCGCTGGGGCTGGCCGACGACCGGATCGCCTCCTCCCGCGACCTGGCCTTCGAGGAGAAGTTCCGCGAGGCCAGCGGCGGTCGCGGCGTCGATGTCGTACTGGACTCGCTGGCCCGGGAGTTCGTGGACGCCTCGCTGCGGCTGCTGCCGCGCGGCGGCCGGTTCGTCGAGATGGGCAAGACCGACGTCCGGGCGCCCGAGGAGGTCGCGGCCGCCTACCCCGGCGTCTCCTACCAGGCGTTCGACCTCACCGAGGCGGGCCTGGACCGCATCCAGGAGATGCTGTGCGAGCTGCTGGAGCTGTTCCGGCAGGGCGCGCTGCGGGCGCTGCCGATCACCGCGTGGGACCTGCGGCAGGCCCCGGACGCCTTCCGCTACCTCAGCCAGGCCCGCCACATCGGCAAGGTCGTGCTGACCGTGCCCGCCCCGTGGAACCCGGACGGTACGGTGCTGATCACCGGCGGCACCGGCACCCTGGGCGGCCTGGTCGCCCGGCACGCGGTCACCGAGCGCGGCGTACGCCGTCTGGTGCTCACCAGCCGCCGCGGTGAGCAGGCCGCGGGCGCGGCCGAACTCGCCGCCGAGCTGCGCGAGCTGGGCGCCGAGGTCACCATCGCGGCCTGCGACGCGGCCGACCGGGACGCGCTCGCCGCCGTCCTGGCCGACATCCCCGCCGGGCATCCGCTGACCGCCGTCGTGCACACCGCCGGTGTGCTGGACGACGGGGTGATCGACGCGCTGACGCCGGAGCGGCTGGAGAAGGTGCTGCGCCCCAAGGTGGACGCGGCCGTCAACCTGCACGAGCTGACCCGCGACCAGGACCTGGCCGCGTTCGTGCTGTTCTCCTCGGCGGCCGGGACGTTCGGCGGCCCCGGGCAGGCCAACTACGCGGCGGCCAACTCCTTCCTGGACGCCCTGGCCCGCCACCGCCAGTCCCAGGGCCTCGCCGCCACCTCGCTGGCCTGGGGCCTGTGGGCCGAGGCCAGCGGGATGACCGGTGAGCTGGAGGCCACCGACAAGTCCCGGATGACCCGCTCCGGAGTGCTGGGGCTCTCCTCCGACGAGGGCCTGGCGCTGTTCGACGCCGCCCAGGAGGTGGGCGACGCCTTCCTGGTGCCCATGCAGCTCGACCTGGCGCCGCTCACCGGCGCGCCCATCGAGATGGTGCCGCCGCTGCTGCGCGGTCTGGTGCGCGGCGGTACGACCCGCCGCACCGCCGAGTCGGGCGCGGGCGGGGACGGCTCCTCGCTGGTGGAGCGGCTGGTCCGGCTGGACGCGGCCGAGCGCGAGCAGACCCTGCTGGACCTGGTGCGCGCCCAGGTGGCCGTGGTGCTCGGCCATGACTCGCCCGACGCGGTGGAGGCGAGCCGGGCCTTCAAGGACCTCGGCTTCGACTCGCTGACCGCGGTGGAGTTCCGCAACCGCCTCGGCGGCGCCGCCGGGCTGCGGCTGCCCGCCACGCTGGTCTTCGACTACCCGACGCCGACCGCGCTCGCCGGATATCTGCTGGAGGAGCTGCTCGGCTCCGAGGCGGCGGCCGCCGTCCCCGCGCGGGCGGAGGGCCCGGCGGGGGCCGGGACGGACGAGGACGACCCGATCGCCATCATCGCGATGAGCTGCCGCTTCCCCGGGGATGTGCGCACCCCCGAGGACCTGTGGGAGCTGCTGGCCGAGGGCCGGGACGGCATCGCCCGGCTGCCGGAGGACCGGGGCTGGGACCTCGAGGCGTTCTACGACCCGGACCCCGACCGGCCCGGCACCTCGTACGCCCGCGAGGGCGGCTTCTACTACGACGCCCACCACTTCGACCCGGCCTTCTTCGGCATCAACCCGCGCGAGGCGCTCGCCATGGACCCCCAGCAGCGGCTGCTGCTGGAGACCTCCTGGGAGTCCTTCGAGCGGGCGGGCCTCGACCCGGGGGCGCTGCGCGGCAAGCAGGTCGGCGTGTTCGTCGGCCAGATGCACAACGACTACGTGTCCCGGCTGCACACCGTCCCCGAGGGCGTCGAGGGCTACCTCGGCACCGGCGGCTCCAGCAGCATCGCCTCCGGCCGGGTGGCGTACACCTTCGGCTTCGAGGGCCCGGCCGTCACGGTCGACACGGCGTGCTCGTCGTCGCTGGTGGCGCTGCACCTGGCGGCGCAGGCGCTGCGCAACGGCGAGTGCACGATGGCGCTCGCGGGCGGTGTCACCATCATCACCACCCCCGATGTGTTCACCGAGTTCAGCCGCCAGCGCGGCCTGGCCAGGAACGGCCGCTGCAAGCCGTTCGCCGCGGCCGCCGACGGCACGGCCTGGGGCGAGGGCGTGGGCATGCTGCTGGTGGAGCGGCTGTCGGACGCGAAGCGATACGGCCACAAGGTGCTGGCGGTCGTGCGGGGCACGGCGGTCAACCAGGATGGTGCGTCGAACGGTCTGACGGCGCCGAACGGTCCCTCGCAGCAGCGGGTGATCCGTCAGGCGCTGGCGAACGCGGGTCTTTCGGCGTCCGAGGTGGACGCGGTCGAGGCACACGGTACGGGTACGACGCTGGGCGACCCGATCGAGGCCCAGGCGCTGCTGGCCACGTACGGCAAGGAGAAGTCTTCCGAGCAGCCCTTGTGGCTGGGCTCGATCAAGTCCAACTTCGGTCACACGCAGGCCGCGGCCGGTGTCGCGGGCATCATCAAGATGGTGCAGGCGATGCGGCACGGTGTGCTGCCGAAGTCGCTGCACATCGATGAGCCGTCGCCGCATGTGGACTGGGCGGCGGGTGCGGTGTCGCTGCTGAGCGAGGCGCGGGAGTGGCCGGAGACCGGGCGTCCGCGCCGGGCCGGTATCTCGTCCTTCGGCATGAGCGGCACCAACGCGCACGCCATCATCGAGCAGGTTCCGGAGCCCGAACCGGCGCAGGTTCCGGGGATTCCGGGCGGCGAGCTGTCCGTGCTCCCGTGGGTGCTGTCCGCCAAGACCCCCGAGGCGCTGCGCGCCCAGGGGGCCCGGCTCCGCGCCCATGTGGCCGACCACCCCGAGCTGTCCCTCGTCGACCTCGGCCACTCCCTGGCCACCTCCCGGGTGCCCTTCGAGCACCGGGCGACCCTCGTCGCCCGGGGCCGGGAAGCCTTCCTGGCCGGTCTCGACGCCCTCGCCGAGGGCCGCACCACGACCGGTCTTGTCGAGGGCGCGGTGGCCGAGGGCGGCAAGCTGGCCGTCCTGTTCACCGGCCAGGGCAGCCAGCGGCTCGGCATGGGCCGTGAGCTCTACGACGCCCACCCGGCGTTCGCCGAGGCGCTGGACGAGGTGTGCGACGCGCTGGACCCGCACCTCGAACTGCCGCTGAAGACGGTGCTGTTCGGGGACGACGCGGAGCGGCTGGACCGGACCGGGTTCACCCAGCCCGCGCTGTTCGCGGTCGAGGTGGCGCTGTTCCGCCTGGTCGAGGCATGGGGGGTGCGGCCCGACTTCCTCTCCGGCCACTCCATCGGCGAACTGGCGGCGGCCCATGTGGCCGGTGTGCTTTCGCTCGCCGACGCGGCGAAGCTGGTGGCCGCCCGTGGGCGGTTGATGCAGCGGCTGCCGGCCGGTGGCGCGATGATCGCCGTCCAGGCGTCCGAGGACGAGGTGACCCCGCGGCTCGGCAAGCGCGTGAGCATCGCGGCCGTGAACGGCCCGACCTCGGTGGTGGTCGCGGGCGACGAGGACGCGGCCCTGGAGATCGCGGCGGCCTTCGAGGCGGAGGGCCGCAAGACCAAGCGGCTCACCGTCAGCCACGCGTTCCACTCGCCCCACATGGACGGCATGCTGGACGCCTTCCGCGAGGTGGCACAGGGGTTGTCGTACGAGGCCCCGCGCATCCCGATCGTGTCCAACCTGACCGGTGCCGTGGTCTCCGCCGACAAGATCACGACGGCTGACTTCTGGGTGCGCCACGTCCGCGAGGCCGTCCGCTTCCTGGACGGGGTGCGGACCCTGGAGGCGCAGAACGTCTCCACGTACATCGAACTCGGCCCCGACGGTGTCCTGACCGCCATGGCCCAGGAGTGTGTGACCGACTCCGGGTCCGACGCCGCGTTCGTCTCCGCGCTGCGCAAGGGCCGCCCCGAGGCCGAGACGCTGCTCACGGCGATCGGCGCCGCCCATGTCCGCGGCGCCGCGGTGGACTTCGGTCCGCTGTTCGCCCCGTACGGCCCGCGGCTGGTCGATCTGCCGACGTACGCCTTCCAGCGCCGCTCGTTCTGGCTGGACGCCGGACCGGTCGGCGGCGACGCCACCGCGATCGGCCTGCACGCCGCGGGCCACCCGCTGCTGGGCGCCGCCGTGGAGCTGCCCGACTCGGACGGCATCGCCTTCACCGGACGGCTCTCCCTCCAGACCCAGCCCTGGCTCGCCGACCACGCCGTCATGGGCACGGTGCTGCTGCCCGGCACCGCCTTCGTGGAACTGGCCCTGCGCGCCGGGGACCACGCGGGCTGCGACCGCCTGGACGAACTCACTCTGGAAGCCCCCCTGATCGTCCCCGACCAGGGCGCCATCCAGCTCCGGCTCTCCCTCGCCGCACCCGACGACACCGGTCGCCGCGCGCTCACCCTGCACTCCCGCGCGGAGGGCGCCCCGGCGGACGAGCCGTGGCTGCGCCACGCCACGGGCGCCTTGGCGGCGGGCATGGTGGAGAGTTCGTTCGACCTGACCGCATGGCCGCCCGCCGAGGCGGAGCGCATCGACACTGACGGCCTGTACGAGGGCCTGGCCGAGGCGGGCTTCGCCTACGGCCCGGTCTTCCAGGGCCTGACGGCCGCCTGGCGGCGCGACGACGAGGTGTTCGCCGAGGTACGCCTGCCGGAGGACCGCAAGTCCGACGCGGCCGCGTTCGGATTGCACCCGGCGCTGCTCGACGCCGCGCTCCACGCACTGGGCCTGAGCGCGGCCGAAGAGGGCGGCGGCCAGGGCCGCCTGCCCTTCTCCTGGACCGGAGTGTCCCTGCACGCCGTCGGCGCCGCCGCACTACGAGTGCGGCTCGCGGGAGCGGCCACGGGCACGGTGTCCCTGGAACTCGCCGACGTGACGGGCGCCCCGGTGGCATCGGTCGAGGGCCTGGCCCTCCGCACGATCTCCCCGGATCAACTCGGCGCGCCCCGCCCGGGCAGCCCGTCCGACTCCCTCTTCCGCCTGGACTGGCTCCCGGTCCCGGCCCAGTCCACCGACGTAACCCCCAACCACTGGGCAGCAGTAGGCCCCGACACCCTTGGCCTCCAGACCTACCCGGATCTGGACGCGCTGGCAGAGGCGGTCGCCTCCGGCACGCAGCTCCCGGAATACGTCGTGGCTGACCTGGCAGCAAATCAAGCCCGTCCGGCGATTGAGGACACGCCCGAAGGGCGCCCGGGGTCCTGGGGCTTGCCCCAGGCCTCGGCCGGTGCGGCATCTCCAGCCCGTCCGGCGTTTGAGGACCGGGGTCCAGGGGCGGTGCCCACGGCTGGCGCGGCCTCGCACGGTGGCCCAGGTGCGGCATCTCCAGCCCGTCCGGCGATTGAGGACACGCCCGAAGGGCGCCCGGGGTCCTGGGGCTTGCCCCACGCTTCGGCCGGTGCGGCATCTCCAGCCCGTCCGGCGTTTGAGGGCCGGGGTCCAGGGGCGGAGCCCATGGTTTCGGGAAGGGGCGGGATTGGGGAAAACCCCTCGCCCGCCGAAACGGCGCACCAGGCCACCACCCACACCCTCACCCTCCTCCAGAAGTGGCTGACCGAAGACCGCTTCGCGGACTCCCGCCTGGTCATCCTCACCTCAGGAGCCGTAAGCACCGGCACGGCCGAGCCGACGACCGACCCGGCCCAAGCCGCCATCTGGGGCCTGACCCGTTCCGCCCAGGCGGAAAACCCGGACCGCATCGTCCTCGTGGACACCGACGGCAAGGGCAAGCCACAAGACGCCATGGCCACCGCCCTGGCAACGGGCGAACCCCAAATCGCCCTCCGCGACGGCGCCCCCCGGGCGCCAAGGCTGGCGCGCGCCACCGTGGCGACGGCGACGGAGAACCAAGCGCCCGAGTGGAACCCCGACGGCACGGTCCTGATCACGGGTGCCACCGGCACCCTGGGCACCCTCCTGGCCAAGCACCTGGTCACCGAGCGCGGCGTACGCCACCTCCTCCTGCTCAGCCGCCGCGGCGAAAACGCCCCCGGCGCAGCCGAACTCACCACCGAACTCACCGAGCTGGGCGCCGAAGCCCACTGGGCGGCCTGCGACGCCGCCGATCGAAACGCCCTCGCCGAGGCCCTCGCGTCCATCCCCACCGCCCACCCCCTCACCGCCGTGATCCACACGGCGGGCGTCCTGGACGACGGCGTGATCGGCTCGCTGACCCCCGAGCGCCTGGCCACCGTGGCCCGCCCGAAGGCACACGCGGCGTGGAACCTGCACGAGCTGACCCAGGGCGCGGACCTGTCCGCGTTCATCCTGTTCAGCTCGGCCGCAGGCGTCTTCGGCGGCCCCGGCCAGGGCAACTACGCGGCGGCCAACGCCTTCCTGGACGCCCTGGCCCAGCACCGCCGGGCCAACGGCCTGCCCGCCACCTCCCTCGCCTGGGGCCTGTGGTCGGTGGCCGGAGGCATGGGCGGTGAGCTGGACGAGGCCGAGATCGCCCGCATCCGGCGCGGCGGGGTCGGCGTGCTCACGGCCGAGAGCGGCATGGAGCTGTTCGACGCCGCACAGGGCGCCGCACAGGGCTCGGACGAGGCCCTCCTCGTACCGCTGCCACTGGACATGGCGGCCCTCAGGGCACAGGCAGGGAGCGGCATGCTGCCCGCGCTCTTCCGCGGCCTGGTCCGGGCCCCCGTCCGCCGCGCCGCCGAGTCCGCCGCGGCCGCCGCGGCCGGTGCCGAGGCACTGCGCGAGCGGCTCGCCGGGCTCTCCGAGCCCGAGCGCGAGGAGGTGCTGCTGGAGCTGGTCTGCACCCAGGTGGCGGCCGTCCTCGGCTACCCCGGCCCGGAGACGGTCGACCCGGCCCGCTCGTTCAGCGAGGTCGGCTTCGACTCGCTCACCGCGGTCGAGCTCCGCAACCGTCTCAACGCGACGACCGGAGTCCGCCTCCCGGCGACGCTGGTCTTCGACTACCCGACCCCGGGCGCGCTGGTCGAGTATCTGCGCGGCGAGATCCTGCCGGACGACGCGACGGCGGTCACCTCGCTGCTCGCGGAGCTCGACGGGCTGGAGAAGTCCCTGGCCGGAGCCGCCCCGGACGACGAGGGCCGGAGCAGGGTCACCGCGCGGCTGCAGGCCCTGCTCGCGCAATGGAATGACAACCGAGGACCGGAAGACGGCGCCGGAGTCGCCGAGGAGCTGGAGTCCGCCACGGACGACGACCTCTTCGACTTCATCGGCAAGGAATTCGGGATCTCCTGAAGTGACCGTAGCCGGCGTGAAGTGACAAGGCCTTCCGGATTCCTCGAGAGGGAAACGCACGTATGAATGAGGAAAAGCTCCGCTACTTTCTCAAGCGGGTGACCGCCGACCTGCATGAGACCCGGCGCCGCCTGCAGGAGGTGGAGTCGGAGGACCAGGAGCCCATCGCGATCGTCGGGATGAGCTGCCGTTACCCGGGCGGGGTCGGCTCGCCCGAGGACCTGTGGCGGCTGGTGTCCGAGGGCGGGGACGGCATTTCCGAGTTCCCCACCGACCGCGGCTGGGACATCGGGCGGCTCTTCGACGACAATCCGGACGGCGCGGGCACGAGCTATGTCCGGGAGGGCGGTTTCCTCCACGACGCCAACTATTTCGATCCGGCGTTCTTCGGCATCAATCCGCGCGAGGCCCTCGCGATGGACCCCCAGCAGCGGCTGCTGCTGGAGACCACCTGGGAGGTGTTCGAGCGGGCGGGCATCGACGCCACCTCCGTGCGCGGCACCCGTACCGGTGTCTTCGCGGGCGTCATGTACCACGACTACGCCTCGCGGCTGCGCGCCGTGCCGCCCGGTGTCGAGGGCTACCTCGGCACCGGCGGCTCCAGCAGCATCGCCTCCGGCCGGGTGGCGTACACCTTCGGCCTGGAGGGCCCCGCGCTCACCGTCGACACGGCGTGCTCCTCGTCGCTGGTGACCCTGCACCTGGCCATGCAGGCGCTGCGCAACGGCGAGTGCTCGCTGGCCCTGGCGGGCGGTGTCACCGTGATGTCGACGCCCGGCACGTTCACCGAGTTCAGCCGCCAGCGCGGGCTGTCCTTCGACGGCCGCTGCAAGTCCTTCGCGGCGTCCGCCGACGGCACCGGCTGGTCCGAGGGCGCGGGCATGCTGCTGGTCGAGCGGCTGTCGGACGCCCGCCGCAACGGCCACAAGGTGCTGGCCGTCGTCCGTGGCTCGGCCATCAACCAGGACGGCGCCTCCAACGGCCTCACCGCGCCCAACGGCCCCTCCCAGCAGCGGGTCATCCGCCAGGCGCTCGCCAGCGCCCGGCTGACGGCCGACCAGATCGACGTGGTCGAGGCCCACGGCACGGGCACCACGCTCGGCGACCCGATCGAGGCGCAGGCGCTGCTCGCCACGTACGGCAAGGAGAAGCCCGCCGAACGGCCGCTGCTGCTCGGCTCCATCAAGTCCAACGTCGGGCACACCCAGGCCGCCGCCGGTGTCGCCGGGATCATCAAGATGGTCAAGGCCATCGAGCACGGCTATGTGCCCAAGTCCCTGCACATCGACGAGCCGTCGCCGCACATCGACTGGTCGGCCGGGGCCGTCTCGCTGCTGACCGAGGGCCGGCCGTGGCCGGAGACCGGCCGTCCGCGCCGCGCCGCCGTGTCGTCGTTCGGCATCAGCGGCACCAACGCCCACCTGATCATCGAGGAGCCCCCGGCGGAGGACCCCGACGGCGAGGAGGCCGCGGAGGCCCCCGCCGAGGGCACGGCGGCGCCCGCCGAGGAGACGGCGGCACCGGCCGCGCCCCGCACCCTCCCCCTCCTGCCGTGGCTGGTGTCCGGCAAGGGCGAGGACGCGCTGCGCGCCCAGGCCGCCCGGCTCCACGCCTACGTGGCCGAACGCCCCGATCTTGACCCGGTGTCCCTCGGCCACTCCCTGGCCACCACCCGCGCCGCCCTGGAGAACCGCGCCGCCGTCATCGCCGGTGACCGCGCCACCTTCCTCGACCGCCTCGCCGCGCTCGCCTCCGGTGAGCCCGCCGCCGGGGTGGTCCAGGGCGTGGAGACCCGGGGCAAGCTGGGGTTCCTCTTCACCGGCCAGGGCAGCCAGCGCCTCGGCATGGGGCGCGAGCTCTACGAGACCTACCCGGCGTTCGCGGAGGCGCTGGACGCGGTGTGCGCCGCGCTCGACCCGCGCCTCGAACGCCCCCTGAAGGACGTGCTGTTCGGGGACGACGCCGCCGCGCTGGACCGTACCGGCTTCACCCAGCCCGCGTTGTTCGCCATCGAGGTGGCCCTCTTCCGCCTCGTCGAGTCCTGGGGCCTGAAGCCGGACGTGGTCTCCGGACACTCCATCGGCGAGATCGCCGCGGCGCATGTCGCGGGGGTGCTCTCGCTCGACGCCGCCGCCCTGCTGGTGGCGGCCCGGGGCCGCCTCATGCAGCGGCTGCCGGGCGGCGGCGCGATGATCGCCGTCCAGGCGTCCGAGGACGAGGTCGCGCCGTTGCTCACCGACCGCGTGAGCATCGCCGCCCTCAACGGCCCGACGTCGGTGGTCATCGCGGGCGACGAGGACGCGGCTCTGGAGATCGCCGCGTCGTTCGAGGCCCAGGGCCGTAAGACCAAGCGGCTCACCGTCAGCCACGCGTTCCACTCGCCGCTGATGGACCCGATGCTGGAGCCGTTCCGCAAGGTCGCGGAGAGCCTGACGTACGAGGCCCCGAAGATCCCGGTGGTCTCCAACCTCACCGGCGGCATCGCGCCCGCCGCGGAGATCGCCACCGCCGACTTCTGGGTCCGCCATGTCCGCGAGGCCGTGCGCTTCCTCGACGGCATGCGCGCGATGGAGGCGCAGGGCGTCACCACCTACCTCGAACTCGGCCCGGACGGTGTGCTGTCCGCGCTCGGCCAGGAGTGCCTGGCGGGCGAGTCCGAGCACGTGGCGTTCGCCCCCGCCCTGCGGTCCGGCCGCCCCGAGGCCGAGACCCTGACCACCGCCCTGGCCACCCTGCACACCCGGGGCACGGCCCCCGACTGGGCGGCGTACTACGCGGGCACCGGCGCCGAGCGCGTCGAGCTGCCCACCTACGCCTTCCAGCGCGAGCACTACTGGCTGGACGCGGGCACCGCCTATGGCGACGTCTCCTCCGTCGGCCTCGGCACCGCCGACCACCCGCTGCTCGGCACGGCCGTCTCCCTGGCCGACGCGGAGGGCTTCCTCTTCACCGGGCGGCTAGCGCTGGACACCCACCCGTGGCTGGCCGACCACGCCGTCATGGGCGCGGTGCTGCTGCCCGGCACCGCGTTCGTGGAACTGGCGGTGCGCGCCGGTGAGCAGGCCGGATGCGATCTGGTGGAGGAGCTCACCCTGGAGGCCCCGCTGATCCTGCCCGAGCGGGGCGGGGTCCAGCTCCAGATCGCCGTGGGCGCCCAGGACGACACCGGCCGCCGCACCCTCGCCCTCCACTCCCGCCCCGACGAGGCGGGAGACGACGAGCCGTGGCTGCGGCACGCCACCGGCGTCCTCGCGGAGAGCGCCCCCGTGGCCCCGTCGTTCGACCTGAGCGCCTGGCCGCCCGCCGGGGCGGAGCGCATCGAGACCGACGGCCTGTACGAGGGCCTGGCCGAGGCGGGCTTCGCCTACGGCCCCGTCTTCCAGGGCCTGCGCGCCGCCTGGCGCGCCGACGGCGAGGTCTACGCCGAGGTCGCCCTCCCCGAGGACACCGAACCCGGCGCCGCCCTCTTCGGCCTCCACCCGGCCCTGCTGGACGCCGTCCTGCACACCATCGGCCTCAGCGACCTGACCGACAACCCGGGCCAGGGCGGACTCCCCTTCTCCTGGACCGGCGTCCGCATCCACTCGGTGGGCGCCGACACGGTACGCGTCCGCCTGTCGTCAGCCGGAAACGGCACGGTGTCCCTCCAACTGGCCGACGTCACCGGCACCCCGGTGGCCACGGTCGACCGCCTGGCCCTCCGCACGGTCTCCCAGGACCAGCTGACCGCCCCGGGCAGCGCCCCCGACGCCCTGTTCAAGGTGGACTGGACCCCGATCCCGGCAACGTCCGAGCCGGTGTCCAGGGCTGGTTGGGCAGCCGTAGGCCCCAACCCCCTGGGCCTCGCCACCTACCCGGACCTGCCGACACTGGCGGCCGAGCTGGACGCGGGCACCGAGCCCCCGAAGTACGTAGTGGTGTCCCTTGCGGCACCTCATGCCCCCAACGGCGCAGCACCCGAAGCCTGGGACAGTGCGCAACATCAAGCCCGTCCGGCGCTTGAGGACACGCCCGAGGGGCGCCCGGGCCCGCACGCGGACGACGCGGCATCTCCAGCCCGTCCGGTGTTTGAGGACCGGGGCTCGGGGGTGGAGCCTTCGGCCGGTGCGGCACCTCCAGCCCGTCCCGCGATTGAGGACCGGGGCTCGGGGGCGGAGCCTTCGGCCGGTGCGGCACTTCCAGCCCGTCCGGCGCTTGAGGACACGCCCGAGGGGCGCCCGGACCCGCACGCGGCCGGTGCGGCATCTCCAGCCCGTCCGGCGTTTGAGGACCGGGGTCCAGGGGCGGAGCCCCTGGTTACGGGAAGGGGCGGGATAGGGGAAAACCCCACCGAAGCCGCACACCAGACCACCACCCAAGCCCTCAACCTCCTCCAGACCTGGCTGGCCGAAGCCCACTTCACCGACACCCGCCTCGCCATCCTCACCGACGGCACCAACCTCGCCCACGCCGCCGCCCACGGCCTCATCCGCTCCGCCCAGTCGGAGAACCCGGGCCGCATCATCCTGGTGGACCTCGACACCCACCCGGACTCCCTCGAAGCCCTGCCCACCGCCCTCGCATCGGGCGAGCAGGAACTCGCGGTACGCGAAGGCACGGTCAAGGCCCCCCGCCTGGCCCGCGCCACCGCGTCGACGCAGGACGACCAAGCCACGGAGTGGAACCCCGACGGCACAGTCCTGATCACCGGCGCATCGGGCACCCTAGGGACCCTCTTCGCCCGCCACCTCGTAACCGACCGCGGCGTACGCCACCTCCTCCTGGTCAGCCGCCGCGGCGAAAACGCCCCCGGCGCAGCCGAACTCACCGCCGAACTCGCCGAGCTGGGCGCCGAAGCCCACTGGGCGGCCTGCGACGTGGCGGACCGCACCGCCCTCGCCGAGGCCCTCGCGTCCATCCCCACCGCCCACCCCCTCACCGCCGTGATCCACACGGCGGGCGTCCTGGACGACGGCGTGATCGCCTCGCTGACCCCCGAGCGCCTGGCCACCGTGGCCCGCCCGAAGGCACACGCGGCGTGGAACCTGCACGAGCTGACCCAGGACGCGGACCTGTCCGCGTTCATCCTGTTCAGCTCGGCCGCAGGCGTCTTCGGCGGCGCCGGACAGGGCAACTACGCGGCGGCCAACGCCTTCCTGGACGCCCTCGCCCAGCACCGCCGCGCCGACGGCCTGCCCGCCACTTCCCTCGCCTGGGGCCTCTGGGCCGAGCCCGGCGGCATGGCCGGAGACCTGGACGAGGCGGAACTCGCCCGCCTCCAGCGCGGTGGCATCGCCGCCATCACCGCCGACCAGGGCCGAGAGCTGTTCGACCTGGCGAACGCCACAGACGACGCGCTGCTGGTCCCCATGCCCCTCGACCTGGCCGCCCTCCGGACGCAGGCAAGCGCCGGAATGCTGCCGCCGCTCCTCCGCGGACTCGTCCGCGTTCCGCCCCGCCGCGCGGCCCAGGCGGCCCAGGCCGCCGCCGCGGCGCGGTCCGGCGCGCTCGCCCAGCAGCTGGCCGGGGCGGCGTCCGACGCCGAGGCCGAGGCAATCGTCCTCGGCCTGGTCCGTACGCAGGTGGCGGCCGTGCTCGGCTACGCCGGGCCCGAAGCGGTCGAGCCCCAGCGCGCGTTCAGCGAGGTCGGCTTCGACTCGCTCACCGCCGTGGAGCTGCGCAACCGCCTGACCGCGGTCAGCGGCGTCCGGCTGCCCGCCACGCTGATCTTCGACTACCCGACCCCCGCCGCCCTCGCCGCGTATCTGCGGGCCGAGGCCCAGGGCAGCCAGGAGGACGCGGCCGCGCCCGTGGCCGCCGCCACCGCACACGACGACGACCCGATCGCCATCGTGGCGATGAGCTGCCGGTTCCCCGGCGGGGTGACCTCGCCCGAGGACCTGTGGAAGCTGGTCACCGACGGCGCGGACGCCATCACCGACATGCCCACAGACCGCGGCTGGGACATCGAGTCGCTCTACGACGACGACCCCGACCAGCAGGGCACCAGCTACGCCCGCAACGGCGGATTCCTGCACGACGCCCACCACTTCGACCCCGTCTTCTTCGGGATCTCGCCGCGTGAGGCGCTCGCGATGGACCCGCAGCAGCGGCTGCTGCTGGAGACCACCTGGGAGGCGTTCGAGCGGGCGGGCATCGACCCGGCGACGGTGCGCGGCAGCCGGACCGGTGTCTACACCGGCGTCATGTACAACGACTACGGCACCCTCCTGCACCGCGCCCCCGACGGCCTCGAGGGCTACATGGGCACCGCCAGCTCCGGCAGCGTCGCCTCGGGCCGGGTGTCGTACACCTTCGGCCTGGAGGGCCCGGCGGTCACCGTCGATACGGCGTGCTCGTCGTCGCTGGTCACCCTGCACATGGCGGTGCAGGCGCTGCGCAACGGCGAGTGCTCGCTCGCGCTCGCGGGCGGTGTCACCGTCATGGCCACCCCCGGCACCTTCGTGGCCTTCAGCAAGCAGCGCGGCCTCGCGACCGACGGCCGCTGCAAGCCCTTCGCCGCCGCGGCCGACGGTACGGCCTGGGGCGAGGGCGTCGGCATGCTGCTGGTCGAGCGGCTGTCGGACGCGCGCCGACACGGCCACCCGGTCCTCGCGATCGTCCGGGGCTCGGCCATCAACCAGGACGGCGCGTCCAACGGTCTGACCGCGCCCAACGGCCCGTCCCAGCAGCGCGTCATCCGCCAGGCCCTCGCCAACGCCCGGCTGTCCGCCTCAGAGGTGGACGTCGTCGAAGCACACGGCACCGGTACGACACTGGGCGACCCGATCGAGGCCCAGGCGCTGCTCGCCACCTACGGCCAGGAGCACACCGACGACGAGCCGCTCTGGCTGGGCTCGGTGAAGTCCAACTTCGGCCACACCCAGGCCGCGGCCGGTGTCGCCGGGATCATCAAGATGGTCAAGGCCATCGAACACGGCGTGCTGCCGAGGACCCTGCACGTGGACGAGCCCTCCCCGCACGTGGACTGGACGGCGGGCGCGGTGTCGCTGCTCACCGACCAGACGGAGTGGCCGGAGACCGGCCGTCCGCGTCGCGCCGCGGTGTCCTCGTTCGGCATCAGCGGCACCAACGCGCACACCATCATCGAGCAGGCCCCGGCCGAGCGGCCCACGGCCGCCGACGCCACCGCACCCGAGCCGGGTGCGCTGCCGTGGGTCCTGTCCGGCAGGAGCGAGACGGCGCTGAGCGCCCAGGCCGAGCGGCTACTGACCCACCTCGACGCCCACCCGGGCCTGCGCCCGGCCGACGTCGGCTACTCCCTGGCCACCACCCGCGCCGTCCACGACCAGCGCGCGGTGCTGGTCGGCACGGACCGCGAGGACTTCACCCGGGCCCTGACGGCACTCGCCCGGGGCGAGGCGGCGGCCCAGCTGGTCCAGGGCACCGGGACGGCCGGCAAGACGGCGTTCGTGTTCCCGGGGCAGGGGTCGCAGTGGGCCGGTATGGCGGTGGGGCTGATGGATGCCTCGCCCGTCTTCGCGTCCCGTATCCACGAATGCGCCGCGGCGCTCGCGGAGTTCACCGACTGGTCGCTGGTCGATGTGTTGCGCGGCGCCGAGGGCGCGCCGTCGTTGGAGCGCGTGGATGTGGTCCAGCCGGTGCTGTTCGCGGTGATGGTGTCGCTGGCCGAGCTGTGGCGCTCGCTGGGCGTCCGGCCGTCCGCCGTGGTCGGCCACTCCCAGGGCGAGATCGCCGCCGCGTGCGTGGCCGGAATCCTGTCGCTCCAGGACGCGGCCCGTGTGGTGGCGCTGCGCAGCCAGGCCATCGGCCGGGTGCTGGCGGGCAGGGGCGGGATGGTCTCGGTGGCGCTTCCGGTGGCCGACGTACGGGAGCGCATTGCCCCCTGGGGCGAGGAGCGGATCTCCGTCGCGGCCGTCAACGGCCCCTCCTCGGCGGTGGTTTCGGGCGAGCCCGAGGCGCTGGACGAGCTGCTCGCGTCCTGTGAGGCCGATGAGGTGCGGGCCCGCCGGGTGCCGGTGGACTACGCCTCGCACTCGGCCCAGGTCGAACTCCTCCGCGAGGAACTCCTGGAGCTGCTCGCGCCCGTGGAGCCCGGGGCCGCCGAGGTGCCGTTCCTGTCCACCGTGACGGGGGAGTGGGTCAACGGTTCCGAGCTGGACGCCGAGTACTGGTTCACCAACCTCCGGCGCACCGTCGAGCTGGAGAGCGCGATCCGCCGCCTGCTGGACGAGGGCTTCGGAGCGTTCATCGAGTCCAGCGCCCACCCCGTCCTCACCATGGGTGTGCAGGAGACCGCCGAGGACGCGGGCCGCGAGGCCGCCGCGATCGGCTCGCTGCGCCGTGACGAGGGCGGGATGGACCGCTTCCACACCTCGCTGGGCGAGGCGTGGACGCGCGGTGTGGCCGTCGACTGGGAGGCGGTGTACGAGGGGACGGGCGCGGCCCGCGTCGAGCTGCCCACGTACGCCTTCCAGCACGAGCGCTACTGGATCGAGGTGCCGCTCTCGGCGGGCGATGTCGCCTCCGCCGGTCTCGGCGCCGCCGGGCATCCGCTGCTGGGCGCCGCCGTCGAAATCCCCGACTCCGACGGCTTCCTGCTCACCGGGCGGCTCTCCCTCCAGACCCACCCCTGGCTCGCCGACCACGCCGTGTCCGGCACCGTGCTGCTGCCGGGAACGGCCTTCGTGGAGCTGGCGATCCGCGCCGGTGACCAGGTCGGCTGCGATCTGCTGGACGAGTTGACCCTGGAGGCGCCGCTGATCCTGCCCGCCCGGGGCGGGATCCAGTTGCGGCTGACCGTCGGCGCGCCCGACGCGAGCGGCCGCCGGGCGCTGGAGATCTACTCCCGCCCGGAGCCGGACGCGGACCGGGGCGACGCCTCGGACGTGCCTTGGAGCCGCCACGTCAGCGGTGTGCTGGCCTCCGGCGACGCCGCCGACAGCGGAGCGGACCTGTCCGTATGGCCGCCCGCGGAGGCCGTCGCCCTCGATGTGGACGACCTCTACGAGCGGTTCGCGGCGGGCGGCTTCGGCTACGGCCCGGCGTTCCAGGGGCTCGAGGCCGCCTGGCGGCGCGGCGAGGAGGTCTTCGCCGAACTGCGCCTGGACCAGCGGCAGCACCGTGACGCCGCGCTGTTCGGGCTGCATCCGGCGCTGCTGGACGCCGCGCTGCACGGGGTCGCGCTCGGCGACTTCCTGGGCGACGGGGCGGATGGGATCCGGCTGCCGTTCTCCTGGAGCGGGGTCACCCTCCACGCGGCGGGTGCCACGGCGCTGCGCGTACGGATCGCCCCGGCCGGGCCGGAGGCGGTGGTGCTGACCGTCGCGGACGAGAACGGCGGCGCGGTCGCGTCGGTGGACTCCCTGGTGCTGCGGCGCATCGCCCCGGAGCAGCTGCGCGCGGCCCAGGTGACCTACCACGACTCGCTGTTCCGGCTGGAGTGGGCGCCGGTGCCATCGCCCTCGGCGGCCCCCGCGGCCGTCCGCTGGGCCCTGGTCGGCGAGCAGGCCGCCGCGAACGGCAGGGACCCCTTCGGGCTGGTCGACGCGCTGGAGTCCATCGGCGCCGAGTGCGCCGTCTTCCCCGATCTGACCGAGCTCGCGGCCGTGGTGGCCTCGGGCAGCCCCCGGCCGGATGTCGTCCTGCTCCCGCTCACCGGCCCCGCCGGTGGCGGTGGCGGCCATCTGGCGGAGGGCGCGCGGCTGGCCACCCACGCCGCGCTGGACACCGCGCAGTCGTGGCTCGCGGAGGAGGGCCTCGCCGGGGCGCGGCTGGCGTTCGTCACCCGCGGGGCGGTCGCCACGTCCCCGGACGCCGAGGTGTACGACCTGCCGCACGCGCCCGTATGGGGGCTGATCCGCACCGCGCAGACCGAGAACCCGGACCGCTTCCTGCTGCTCGACCTGGACCACGAGGGGCCCTCGGCCGACGCGCTCATGGCGGCCGCGGCCGGCGGCGAACCGCAGCTCGCGGTCCGCGCGGGCGCCCTCCACGCGCCCCGGCTGGCCCGGGTCGCCGCTCAGGAGCAGCACGCGGGGGCGCCTGAGGGGCTGCCGGAGTTCGACCCGGACGGCACGGTTCTGATCACCGGCGCCACCGGTGTCCTCGGCGGACAGCTCGCCCGCCATCTGGTGACCGAGCGCGGTGTGCGGCATCTGCTGCTCAACAGCCGCCGCGGCCAGCGCGCCCAGGGGATGCCCGAGCTGGTCGACGAACTGACCGCGCTGGGCGCCGAGGTGAGCGTCGCGGCCTGCGATGTGGCCGACCGCGAGGCGCTGTCGCTGCTGCTGGCCGAGGTGGACCCGGCGCATCCGCTCGCCGCCGTCGTACACACCGCCGGGGTGCTGGACGACGGGCTGCTGCCCGCGCTCACCCCGGAGCGGATCGACACGGTCTTCCGGCCGAAGGTGGACGCGGCGCTCAATCTGCACGAGCTGACCCTGGACCTGGGCCTGAAGGCCTTCGTGGTGTTCTCGTCCGCCGCCGGTACCTTCGGCGCGCCGGGCCAGGGCAACTACGCGGCGGCCAACACCTTCCTGGACGCCTTCGCCGCGCACCGCCGCTCCGCCGGGCTGCCCGCGCTCTCGCTGGCCTGGGGCCTGTGGGAGCAGCGCAGCGCGATGACCGGTGGCATGGCGGACGCGGATGTGGCCCGTATGGAGCGCTCCGGGATGGCGCCGCTGACCTCGCGGGACGGTCTGGAGCTGTTCGACACGGCTTGCTCGGTCGGCGGTGAGGCGGTGCTCGTACCGCTGCACCTGGACATCGCGCCGCTGCGCGAGCAGGCCGCCGAGGGCGCGCTGCCCGCCGTCTTCCGCGGGCTGGTCCGGGCCCCGGCCCGGCGCCGTACGGTCTCCGCCGGGGCGGCCGACACCGGCGGCCCCTCGCTGGCGCGGCGGCTGGCCGGGCTGGCCGAGGCGGAGCGCGAGCAGGCCGTGCTGGACCTGGTCCGCGGTCAGGCCGCCGCGGTCCTCGGCTTCGCGGACGCGGAGGCGGTGGGGGCCACACGGGGCTTCCTGGAGCAGGGCTTCGACTCGCTGACCGCCGTGGAGCTCCGCAACCGGCTGGGCGCCGCGAGCGGGCTGCGGCTGCCCCCGACGCTGCTGTTCGACCACCCGACGCCCGAGCTGGTCGCCCGGCAGCTGCTCGCGCGGCTGGCCGGTGCGGTGGCCGCCGAGGGCGGCGCGGTGCCGGACGCGGCGCGGGACGAGGCGGCGGGCGCGGAGCCGTCGGCCGTGTTCGGCGCGATGATGCGGGAGGCCGGACAGCGCGGTGAGCAGGAGGAGTTCACCCGGCTGCTGATGGACGTCTCGCGGTTCCGGCCCTCGTTCGGATGCGCCGCCGAGCTGGACAAGGCGCCCGCGCTGGTGCGGCTCTCGCGCGGTGAGACCGGGCCGGCGCTGGTGTGCTTCTCCTCGATCCTGTCGATCGGCGGCCCGCACCAGTACGCCCGGTTCGCCGCCGGATTCCGCGGCCACCGGAACGTCTGGGCGCTGGGCAACCCCGGCTTCGTCGCCGGAGAGCGGCTCCCGGCCAACCCGGAGGCGGTGGTCGAGGCGCAGGCCGAGGCGGTGCTGCGGGAGACCGACGGGGCGCCGTTCGTGCTGCTGGGCCACTCCTCGGGCGGGCTGCTCGCCCATGAGGTGGCCGCGCGGCTGGAGAGCACCGGGGTCTTCCCGGACGCGGTCGTCCTGCTCGACATCTACTCCCACGACCGGGACGCGGCCGTCGCCCTCCAGCCCGGGCTGAGCGCCGGGATGGACGAGCGGAGCGCGGGCCAGGTGCCGGTGGACGACACCCGGCTGCTGGCCATGGGCGCGTACTTCCGGCTGTTCGGGGAGTGGCGGCCCAAGGAGGTCAAGACGCCGACCCTGCTGGTCCGGGCCGGGGACCGGCTCTTCGACTGGTCCCGCGACGGCGACTGGCGGTCGTACTGGCAGCTCCCGCACACCGCGCTCGATGTGCCGGGGAACCACTTCACGATGATGGAGGAGCACGCCGCGACGACGGCCCGGGCCGTGGAGGACTGGCTGTCCTGACGGACGGACGGCCTGTTGGCACCCCACAGGGGTGCCAACAGGCCGTCGTCGTGTTCAGAGGAGCCTGAATCGGCCGGAGTTGTTGTGGTCGCGATGGCGGGGGCACTGGCACGGTGGCCACGCCTGCCCCAACGAGTAGGCGTCGCTCTGCTTCCCGTTGAGGACGGTCACCATCGCGCGCCGGGTGGTGACGATGCCGTTGCGCGCCACGGTGTAGACGCGCATCGTCATCTTCGGCCGTTCGTCTCGGTCAGGCTGGTTGTCGGCCATCAGCGGTCCTCCCCTCCCGGCACGGGGGCGAGGAGTTGGAGCAGGCTGCGCAGGCTCCGTTTCACCGCGCCGAGGTGGTAGGCCAGTTCTTCGGGCGTGGCATCGGCCAGGTCGAGGGTTTCGGCTCCCGTGAGGGTCTGTCCGGCGACGATCACGACAGCCTGTTCGAGGCCGTCGCGGGTGGGCTTTCCGGCCACGACGCACGCGGGGCACAGGCCCGAACGCGGTTCGGTGGGGTTGTGGGGCGCGAAGATGCCCTGTGGACCGCTTTCGGCCCGACCAACGTCAGCATTCATCGCGTCTCGGCCCTCGCGCGCATGAACGACGGGGCCGACGCCGTGGCCGCTGCCGTTCAGATCGAGCAGACCGGCCTGAACGCTCTGCCTCGCGAGCGCCGCGCGGCCCACTTGGTCGACGTGGCCCGTGGCCTCACACAGGCTGGACGCCGCGAGGAAGCGGTGACGAAGTTACTCGAAGCCGAGCGGGAGGCACCGGAAGAGGTGCACTGCCGTCCGCGGACCCGGGGGCTTGTCGAGGACCTTCGCCTACTCGGTGCCGGTTCGGCCGAAGGACGCTTGCGGGGGCTCGCCGGCCGTTGTGGACTTCCCGCATGACAGATTCCCGTGTGCTCTACCTGATCGCCTGCGCTGCTCCGCCTGCTCAACGCATCAGAACCGGTATCGAGAAGGCGCAGGCAGCGGGGTGGGATGTGTGCCTGGTACTCACCCCATCGGCCGCTCGGTGGCTTGATGAGGAACTGTCGGAATTGGCCGAACTGACCGGGCACCCGGTGCGCACGGCGTACAAACTGCCGCAGCAGGCGGACGTATTCCCGCCACCTGACGCTCTTCTCGTGGCCCCGGCCACCTTCAACACGATCAACAAATGGGCGCAGGGCATTGCTGACACGCTCGCGCTCGGACTCGTCACGGAAGCCATCGGGCTGCAACTTCCAGTGGTCGCCCTGCCGTATCTCAACCAGGCACAGGCAGGACATCCGGCCCTGGGGCGCAGCGTTGACTTCCTACGGGCCAATGGCGTCACCGTTCTTCTCGGGGGAGACGGGTTCACTCCGCACATCCCCAAGCAGGGCAACGTAGCTGCCTACCCGTGGGATGTGGCCTTGGCCGCCCTTAGCCCTCGGCCCGGACCCGGTCGAGGTACTCATGACGATCGGGGAGGCTGACGTGCACCGACGCCGGTTCCTGACTGTCTCCGCCTACTCCATGGCCGCCACCGTGCTGCCGCTGGGCTACGTCAAGGAGATGGCCGAACGTACCGCCGCCGCCCGCGGCGGAGCCGTCATCGGCGCCGCGGAGGTCAGCGCGGTGCGTGACATGGTGGGGCTGTTCGCCGAGATGGACGAACGCCTCGGCGGCCAGCACGGACGGGCCGCGTTCGTGCAGTACCTCATCACCGACATCGCGCCGCTGTGCCAGGCCCGCTTCCACAACGACGACCTGCGCCGCCAGATGCTCTCCGTCGCCTCCTCCGCCGCCCACCTGGCGGGCTGGAAGGCATACGACTCCGGAGAGCAGGGCCTGGCGCAGCGGTACTACATGCAGTCCTTCGCCCTGGCGTTGGAGTCCGGCGAACCCGGCCAGGACGGGTTCGTGATGCGCACCATGTCTCAGCAGGGCATGAAACTGCACCGCCCCGAACACTGCCTCGATCTAGCCGCGAGCGGCCTCGCCCGTGCCCACGACCAGGTCCCGGCCCCCGCCCGGGCGCTGTTCCACATCACCCACGCCCACGCCCTGGCCAAGACCGGTCAACGCCGCCAGGCCGTCGCCGAGATCGAAGCCGCCCGCACCGCCCTGGACACAGGCCGCGGCGACCAGGTCCCATTCTGTGCACTGGCCTGGGGGCCGCCGGAGGCGACCGTCGTCTCCCGCACCGCCAAGGTCCTCGAAGACCTCGGCGATCATCGGCGTGCCAGCCAGTACTACGCCCACGCCGCCGCCTCCCGCCCGGCTGGTACCTACGCACGCATCGTCGCCCTGGATCTGGTCGCCGCCGCCGAGTCCCAGCTCAACCAGGGCAGCGTCGAAGAGGCATGCGCCACCTGGAGCCGGGCTATGGACCACATGGACGGCGTGGCCTCCACCCGCACGCGCAAGGCGGTACGGAACATACGCCGCAACCTCGCCCCATACCGCTGCCGCGGGCTGCGATGCGCCGCCGACCTCGAAGAACGCGCCACCAGCTTCCTCACCCGCGTCTGACCGACAGCGGGCCGTCGGCACCCGTTCGTCTTCTGTGATGTGGGGCTTGCTGCCCTACCTCCGGGCTGAGCAGATCAAAGATCACTCCCTTGGATCGCACCCGATGCGTCGGGGGTGGCTCCGGTCGTCTGCCACGGGCATGCGGAAACGACCAGGGCCGGGACCGTCCGCCCCGGACCGCTCACGAGCGTCGGGGCACCCGTTGTGCGCCATGCTGTAGACGCGCATCGTCATCGTCGGCCGTTCGTCCCGGTCCGGCTGATTGTCGGCCACGTAAGGACACCCGCCCCCGCCCTCCCGGGCCACGGACACGATCCGTGGCGCCCGGATACGGAGCGAACGCGGGCGACCAGGACGCTCAACACCGTTCGGAGCGCCCGGCTGAGCACGTACAACTCACGCTCAGTATCTAGGAACGGTTTCGGCTCCCGTGAGGGTCTGTCCGGCGACGATTACGACGGCCTGTTGGAGGGCTTCCCCGAGTACGTGGGGCACGAGGGCCGGGCAGCGGAGATCCGGCAGTACGAAGGGGCGTCATCCCCGGTCTGCTCCAGACGCCGGAGCGGGTGACGTTTGTCGCGGAGCGGCAAGCCGCGCTCGTCCGGACGCCCCCGCCGCTGCTCTTCGTGATGCTGGACGAAAGCCTGTGTCCGTCGGCCCATCGGCGAACCCGTCGTCATGGACGCCCAGTTCGTACGGCTGGTCGAGATGGCCGAGTTGCCGAACACTGTGCTCCAAGTCGCCCTGTTCGACTGGGGGCGCGCCGCCCGTTCGACCTGCCGCTCTATATCCTGACGATGTCGGACCGTTCGCTCATGTCATACGCGGAGTCCGCCCAGCGGGGCCAATTTGAACGGGAAAGCACCTCAGTCGTGCGGGTCTCGGTTCAGGATCGGGTCTCGGTTCAGGTCGGTATGGGCTTCTCGGCTCGGTCGGGTGCGGGTTTCGTCTCGCGCCTTCGGCGCAATTGAGCAGCGGCGGCGGGGGCGGGGGGCTCGCACCGCGTCGCCGGGCGCCGGGCCGGTGGATGCGAGCGCCGGTGGCGGCACCTGCGCCCGGGAGCTGGGGCGGATACCGGACTGACGGCCTCTCCGAGCACCCCTCGATAAAACGCTTGATCTGAAGCAACTAATTTGGCAAACGTTTTGGAGAGGGGTACCCCCAACCCCTCCCGCTGTCCGGCACCGCCCCAGCCCTCGGCCAGGGGAGCCGCCACCGGCGCCTGCATAGAGGTCGCCGAGGACCTCGTCGCCTCGCGCGGCGTGGTCCCCGTTCGTGGCAGCAAGGACCCGCACGGCCCAGCGCTCATGTTCGAGCTGACCGCCTGGTCCTCGTTTGTCTCTGCCGTCAGGCGCGGGGAGTTCCCCACCACCTGACCCATCCAGCAACCAGCCACCGAAGCGATCGGCCCCCGGACCGGGGGCCGTCGTCATGCTGGGCGGGCAGCCGGGTCATCCAGGGCCGAGCGGCGGAGCCTCATCCGGACTCACCGGGCGTTAGCTCGTTGACCCATCGCTGGGCTGCGGCGAGATCGGGTGCCGTCCCGGCTGGGGCGTAGGTGAAGCCGTCCCACTCTTCCAGCGCGCGTGGTTCGTCGGGTCGGAGATGGCCGGCGCCGCCGTGCAGGGGCCGGTGACGGCGGTAGATGTCCAGCGGCGGACGGCGCCGCTTGCTGTACGCGGCGAGAGGGCTGGCGACGTCTACGCGCGGGACGGCGCGGGACGGCTGGTTTGGTGGGCCGGGTCGGCGGTGCTTGCCCATGCGCTCGATGGTCTCAGGCGACGATCGTGGTCGGCCGGGCGGCGGTGAGATCCCTCGCTCTGCTGCGTACGTCGTCCACCGCGGCGGTCTCGTACGGGCGGGCCGCGTCCAGAAAATATTGGGCCGGGAGGCGACCCAGGTGGTCCGGCACCCCCGGACCCACGCGCGCCGCGCGGCCCGGCCCTGAGGGGGCCGGGCCGCGCGTGCGTGTTACGCCGTCATCAGCGCTTACGAGCGGGCCGCGAGCGCTTGCCCGGACCCACCGTCACCACCTCGAAGTTGGACTTGGTGCGGTCCAGCCGGTGGAAGAGGTTGTCCGGCCCGGTGATGTACATCTTCGACACCCCGGCGCCCTTCAGCGTGTCCACCACCTTCGGCCAGTGGATCGGCAGATCGAAGGTGTCCAGCAGCATCGTGCGCAGCTCGTCGGCCGTGGTCACGATGGTGCCGTCCTGGTCGGTGACCACGGGCAGCTTGGGGTCGAGGATGTCGTACTTGGGCAGGATCTCCTCGGCGGCCCGGCGCCGCAGCTCCGCGAACGCGGGCGCGTGCACCGCCGGGACCATGCTGTACATGGAGTAGCCGCCGGCCTGGCTGATCGCCTTCTTGAACCACTCCAGCTCCGTCTCGCGCAGCGACACCATGAAGAAGCCGTCGTCGAGATAGCCGGAGTAGTCGTACCACTCATCGCGCTCGCCGAGCTCGGTGAGGATCTCCGTCAGCTTCTCCTGCGGAGTGCGGACGAAGGTGTGGGTGACCGCGTCCTGGTACTCCTCGGTGAAGTACGCGTGCTCACAGCGGGCCAGCTCCGCGGTGAGCCGCACCACCTCGGGGAACGGCAGCGAACTGACGTAGGCCGCAGCCGCCTTCTGCCCGAAGCTGGGGCCCACGCACAGGTCGGGGACCAGTCCGTGCTCCTGCTCCGCCCGGTCCGCCGAGGCCATCGAGTTCACCAGGAAGGCGATCTGGGTGGCCTCGGAGTAGTCGTCCTCGGAGTCGCGGAGCCGGTCGAAGACCGAGTAGCCCAGCGCCTCGTCGGCCTCGGCCAGCCGCTTCCGGGCGAACGGGTCGAGCGTGAGGAACCTGCCCACCTCGGAGAAGCCGGAGGGTCCCATGCCCGGGAAAACGATGGCTGTCTTCGTCTGCTCGGATGCCGTCATGGTGTGGTGCCTTACTCTCAAGTCCTGCCGTGGCTCAGTCCTGCGCCCGGCGGTTGAAGCCCCGGATGCCGATCATCCCGAAGATCAGGACGGCCGCCCCGATGGCCGAGAAGCAGATCCACAGCGGGATCGACTCCGGCGTCTTGGGCCCGGGGGTCAGCAGCAGTCCGCGCATCGCCTCGGTGACGTAGGTCAGCGGGTTGAAGGTGCACAGCACCTGGAACCAGCGGACGGTCTCCAGGCTCCGCCACGGGAACTGCGTGGCCCCGGTGAACATGATCGGGGTGAGCGTCATGGCGAAGACGATGGAGATGTGACGCGCGGGCGCCAGAGTGCCCAGGGTGAGGCCGACGCAGCCGCCGACGAGTCCGCCGAGGCTGAGGATGCCCAGCGTCACCGGCATCTTGTCCAGCGGCCAGGAGACGTCGTCCAGCAGCGCCAGACCGATCGGGATCATGACCAGCGAGCCGATCAGACCGCGCATCGCGCCGAAGACCGCCTTCTCCACCGCCACCAGTGCGACCGGGATGGGCGCGAGCAATCGGTCCTCGATCTCCTTGGTCCAGGAGAAGTCGATGGCCAGTGGCAGCGCGGTGTTCTGCAGGGCGACCAGGAAACTGTTGAGCGCCACCACACCGGGCAGCAGCACCTGCTGGAAGCCGGGCTGGGTGAAGCCGATCTCGCCGAGCACCTTGCCGAAGACGAACAGCATGAAGAACGGTTCCACGATGACCTGGCCCAGGAAGGGGCCCATCTCGCGGCCGGTGACGAAGATGTCGCGCCACAGGATGAAGAAGAACGTCCGCCACCGGTTGGCGCGGCGCCGGTGGCGCCCGCCGCGGCGCTTGGAGTCGGGCAGCTCGAGCTCGAGTTCGGGCTCCGGCTCGGGCTCCACGAGGGGCGAACGGGCGTCGGCCGCCGCGATGATGGCGTTCAGCGCGGCCTTGGCGTCCTGCGCGGCCTGGGAGGCCGACGGGGCCGGTATCGGCTTGATGACCAGCGTCAGGGTGTCGCCGATGTCCCCGCTGCCGTGCGGGGCGCCCATGCCCCTGGCCTCGTGGTGCCGGTGCTCCTGCGGCCTGCTCTCGTGGTGCCGGGGGTCGTGCGGCCTGCTCTCGTGGTGCCGGGGGTCGTGCGGTCGGCTCTCGTGCTTGACCGGCGCGTTCGGGGCTGCCTTCTGGACCTCGGCGCCCGGACGCGGGGCCCGGGCCTCGGGACCGGGACGCGGGGCGGACGGCTTGGACCGTACGAGCACGGTCCGGGTGTCCTCGAAGCCGTCGTCCTCGGCGGACGTGCCGTCGGCGCTCCGCGGATCGGCGGGCCCGGTCCCGTCCGGCTTGGCGCCGGGGGTCCTGGGGTCGGCGGGCCTGCGTTCGGCGGAGGACCGCTCATCGCCCCGGCCGGCGGAACCCTGGCCGCCGCCCTGGTGCGGGGGTGTGCCGGTCGCGGGCTTCTCCTCGGCGGCCTTGCCGCCGGGGGTCCCGTCCGTCGATGACGTGGGTCGTGAGGAGGAGCTCATCGCATCTCCTTCCCCGTCAGGTCGACAAAGACGTCTTCCAGGCTCGCCTTGCTCACATTCAGGTCCTTGATTTCGCACTCGGTGTCGGTCAGGGCCTTGATGACCGTGGGCAGAAGCACGGAGGACGGTGCGTTGCTGTAGACCTTCATCCGGAAGGTGCCGTCGTTGACGGCCGCGCCCCCGCCCTGCATGAGGGCGGCCATGTCGTCCTCGGCCTGGAGCACCTCGACCCGCTCGGCGACCCCGAGGCCCTGCACCATGTGGACCACGCCGTTCATGCCGGAGTACGGCGGGCGCACCGTGACGGTCAGCGCGGTGTTGCTCATCCGGCTGGTCAGCGCCTCAGGGGTGTCCAGAGCGAGCAGCTTGCCGTGGTCGACGATGCCGATCCGGTCACACAGCTTGGACGCTTCCTCCATGTCGTGGGTGGTGATCACCACCGTGACGCCACGGACCTTCAGTTCGGCGACCCGGTCGCGCACAAAGATCTGGGACTGCGGGTCGAGGCCGGTGGCCGGCTCGTCCAGGAACAGCACCCGGGGGCGGTGCATCAGGGCCCGCGCGATCATCACGCGCTGAGCCTGACCGCCGGAGACCTGATCCGCCCGGGCCTTGGCGTGGTCGGAGAGGCCGACCCAGTCCAGGCTCTCGTCCGCGAGGCGGTTGCGCTCCGAGCGCGAGAGACCGTGGTAGCCGGCGTGGAAGGTCAGGTTCTGGCGGATGGTCAGCGACCGGTCCAGGTTGTTGCGCTGCGGCACGACGGCGAAGGACTGCCGGGCCACCGCCGGCCTGGCCACCACGTCGACGCCCTGTACGAAGGCACGTCCGCCGCTGGGCGCGACACGGGTGGTCAGGATGCCGATGGTGGTGGTCTTACCCGCTCCGTTGGGCCCGAGGAAGCCGAAGACCTCACCGTGCCTGACGGTGAAGCTGAGATTGTCGACAGCCGGAACGGGCCGGCCGGGGTACTTCTTGACCAAGCCGTCGACAACGACGGCGAAATCAATAGGACGTGTTGTGTTCATCGCTGTCGTCGCACCGATTTAATTGGCTTGAGGAGACCATTACTTTGCACATGTTTAACACGACAGCTTGACTCCTGGCCCCTAACGGCCCCCAGATTAGGGGGTAGTGGCCCGGGTGAGGGGGCCTTAGGGGGCGCCCGCCTGTGTCCCGCGCCACGTCGGGACGGGCGCGGTACCCGCATATAGCGCGTACCTCGAATAGCGGTTACTAGGGGTTGTGGCCCAGGAGAAGGGCTCATAGCCTCACGGAGTCAGCATCTCGGACGAGCGTGGTCGACGCGCCCCACCGTGCACTCGTGCCCGGCCCCTCAGTGCAATCGCGGGGATGTACTCCTTGAGCCAGATCAAGCCCGATGATGTGGGCCTTATTCGGATATTGCAAACGGAAACTCCGAGCAGTTTCCGGCTGATCTGTTTCCCGGAATCCGCCCACTCCACCGCGTACTACCTCTCACTGTCCGAGCTTCTGCTGCCCACGGTGGAGGTGTTGGCGATCCAGTACCCCCTGTATGCCGGGCTCGAGGACGACGAGCGGCTGACCGACTCCGCCGACCTCGCGGACCGGATTTTCGGTGCGCTGGGGGAGTGGATGGACCGCCCGCTGGCCTTCTTCGGCCACCGGGCCGGCGCCGACCTCGCCTACCGCGTCGCCGAGCGCGTGGAACGGGAGACCGGGACGCCGCTGCTGACCCTGTTCGTCTCCGGCCGGACGGCGCACTGGGGCATGACCCTGGGGCCCCCGGCGCTCGGCTGCCGGATCGTCGCCCTCGCCGGTGAGGGCGACCCCAAGACCCCGCTGCGCGGCGTACGGGCCTGGCGGCGGCGGACGAGCGGACGATTCGACCTCGAGGTGTTTCCCGGTGCCCGCTACTACCTCGACTCGAGCCGGAGAGAGGTCGTCAACCTGGTGCACGACCAGCTGCTCTCCCAAGTCCCCGTCGACGCCGAGTGGGAAGCCGGCGCCGAAGACCAGGGAGCCTAGGGGGGACCCGCCCAGGGCTGCCCGTACTCCTGAGCGAAAAGGAAAAGAGTACGTTCGATGACCGCGAAGATCTACGCGCTCGACTCGGTGCAGACCCTGGCCGACTTCGAGCTGGACGCGCTGCGCGTCGCCGATGTGATCCGCGAGCACGGGGTGACCCACGGCGACCGCGTCATCTTCAAGGCGGGCAACTCCGCCGCCTATGTGAGCGTGCTGTTCGCGCTCATGCACGTGGGAGCTTCCATCGTCCTGATCGACCAGCAGGAGCACCCGGACGAGACCCGGCGGATAGCGCGGCGCACCGGCGCCGGGATCGCCTTCGTGGACGACGACGCCCCGATCCACGACGACATCCGTACGGTGAACCTCTACGAGCTGATCGCCCCGGCCGCCGGGCGCCCGCTGACCACCCGGGAGCTGGACTTCGACGCCTGGGCCGACCGGCGCGACGGCCTGATCATGTGGACCTCCGGCTCCACCGGCGAGCCCAAGGGCGCCGTCAAGTCCGGCCGTAAGTTCCTCACCAACCTGGAGCGCAACGCCGCCCAGGTCGGGCACCGGCCGGACGATGTGCTGCTGCCGCTGCTGCCCTTCGCCCACCAGTACGGGCTGTCCATGGTGCTCATCGCCTGGCTCACCCGCTGCTCGCTGGTGATCGCCCCGTACAAGCGCCTGGACCGGGCCGTCCAGATGGCCGGGCGGACCGGCGCCACGGTGATCGACGCCACCCCGTCCAGCTACCGCACCATGCTCAACCTGGTCGGCCGGAAGCCGTCGCTGCGGGCGCGGTTGGAGGGCGTCCGGATGTTCTGCTCGGGCGCCGCGCCGCTGGACGGCGCGCTCTCCGAGCGCTATGTGGCCGAATTCGGACTGCCGCTGCTGGACAGCTACGGCAGCACCGAGCTGGGCAACATCGCCTTCGCCACTCTGGAGAACCCGGTCTCCTGCGGCCGGGCCATGGACGGCATCAAGCTGCGCGTCATCGACGAGGACGGCCACCCGGCCGCCCCCGGCGAGGCCGGCGAGATCGAGGTCGACACCCCGGACGCGCTCGAGGGCCACCTCGCGGCGGACGGCACCATCGACGCCGTGCCCACCGGCTGGCAGTCCACCGGCGACCTCGGCTACCTCGACGGACAGGACAACCTCTTCGTCCTGGGGCGGAAGTTCGCGGTGCACCGCTCCGGCTACACGCTCTACCCCGAGCTGATCGAGCGGAAGGCGGCCCTCGCCGAGATCTCCACCCGGATCGTGCCGCTCCCCGACGAGCGCCGCGCCGGTGACGAGCAGCTGGTCTTCTTCGTGGAGGACGAGGAGCTGCGGGACGCCAAGCACTGGCGGGAGCGGCTCTGCCAGGTGCTCCCGGTCTACGAACAGCCCAACCGGGTCGAGGTGCTGGAGAACTTCCCGCTCAACCGCAACGGCAAGCCGGACAAGCGCCGCCTCGAGCAGCTCGCCCAGGGTCTCGCCCAGGGTCTCGCCCAGGGCTGAGACATGACAGGGGGAGCCGACGGCGCGCGACGGCTCCCCCTGTGCGTGACGCCGCGGCCGTCAGTCGTACGGAAGCTCCAGCGGCGCGAAGGTGTCGAAGAGATCACCGGGGCCGGGGTTGTCCGGATGGGTGGTGCCGCCGAGGTGGCGGAGCACGCCCCACACCGCGTTCAGCGCCGTGGTCACCGCTCCCTCGGCGAAGCCGGCCGTCCAGGAGACATCGTCCCCGCACAGGAAGAAGCCCTGCTGCCCCGGATCCATCCCGTCCTGCATGAACTGGGTGAACAGCCGCCGCTGATAGCGGTAGTGGCCGGGCAGGTTGTTCTTGAAGGCCCCCATGAAGCGGGGCTCGGTCTCCCAGGTGACGGTCAGCGGCCCCGCGATGATGTGCGACCGGATGTCCACATCCGGATAGATCGCGGCCAGCTTGGTCAGCAGCGTCTCCAGCCGCTCCTCGGCCGAGAGCGTGGCGACCTTCAGCGAGTCGTCGTTCCAGGTGTACGACAGGCACATCACCCCGGGCCGGTCGGGCCCGTCATCGAACAGATAGACCCCGCGCGGCATCCGGTCGGTGAGCGTCATGCTCATCGCGTCGTGGCCGGTCGCCGGGTCGGTGTCCCGCCAGAACGGCCGGTCGACCAGGACGAACAGCTTGGACGCGCCCATGTAGTGGGTGCGCTCCACCGCCGTCCACAGCGGAGTGGACAGCAGCGTTGAATCACAGTCGACCCGGTTCAGCAGCGTCCACACATGCGGGCTGAAGACCACCGCGGGGAACTCGCGCTCCTCGCCGCTCTCGTCCGTCACCCGGATGCCGTCGGCGGTCCGCCGCAGCCGGGTGACCGCGGGCCGGGGCCGGCCGCCGTGCAGCGAGGCCAGCGAGGTGCCCCGCGGCCAGTGCCGAAGCGTCTCGGGCCGGTGCTCCCACAGCCCGTTCGGCACCTGGGAGGAGCCGCCGACTATGCCCACCTGGTTGTCGTCGGCCTCGGTGACCACGACACGCAGGATCTCCAGCACCGAGTTGGGGAAGTCGGTGTCCCAGCCGCCGGTGCCGAAGCCCACCTGGCCGAAGATCTCCCGGTGGCGGAACGACTGGAAGGTGGAGGAGGTGGCGAGGAAGCCGTAGAAGGACTGGTCGTCGAACTCCTTGACCAGCGAGTTCCATACGGTCTTCAGCGTGCTGACGTCCCGCCGCTGGATGGCGTCCCGCAGCGTGGCCAGGTCGGCCCGCTCCTGGAGCGCCTTTTCCCAGGCGTCGGCGACCTCCTGGTAGACCTCCGGGAGCTCGCCGGCGGTGCGTGCCCGGTCCTGGCCGCCGTTCAGGTCGATCAGCGTGCTCGCGGTGGCCGGCGCCAAAGGATTAGGGAAAGGACGAGTGGACAGGGCCAGCAGATCGATGTAATGGAACAGCGATCGGGCGGCGACGGGAAAGCGCATGGCGCCCATCTCCGCCTTGTATTCCGGATTACCGGGGAAGGGCGTGGAACGCATCCGGCCGCCCAGTTGCTCCGCTTCATAAAGAACTGGGGAAAGCCCTAGTCGTAGAAGCTCATAGGCCGCGGTAACTCCGGACATCCCGCCGCCGATGACGGCGACTTCGGTTCCGTGCATCGCAGCAGGCAGGGCGCCCAGACCCGCTGGATGGGACAACCATCTGTCGTAGGAAAAGGGGAAATCCGGCACGAGCATCGTCGTGGCGGACGCGGTGGCGCACGTCATGGCATCAACCTCGTTGGGGCCGAGTGGCTTCGCGGGGAGATCAGGCGGTGTAAGCGACATCGAAATCCAGGCTCGCGGGCAGTTCTCGGCGCTGGCTGATGTTGATCTTCCGGTAGACACGGGTCAGGTGCTGTTCCACCGTGGAGATCGTGATGAAAAGCTTAGCGGCGATCTCGCGGTTGGTGTAGCCGGAAGCTGCTAGTGCTGCCACTCGACTTTCTGCATCGGAGAGTTCGGAAAAGGCGGCGGTATCCTCTCCGGTACGGGCCGCCTCCGACAGGGCCGAACGGGCCGGAGTGCGCTGCAATGAGCGGGACAGCTCGTCGGCGCCGCAGCTGTCCGCGAGCCGCAGGGCCCGACGGGTCATCAGCCGGCTGGTGTCCAGATCACCGAGCTGCTTGTGCGCCTCCGCCAGGTCCGCCAGCGCCCGCGCCATCTCGTACCAGCCGCCGCTCGCCTGGAGCACCCCCACCGCCTGCTGGAGCAGCGCGATGCGCTCGTGGCGCGGCCGGGTGGCGGCCAGGACCCGCAGCGCGGCGCCCCGGGTGCGCGAGGAGGACTCCCCGGCCAGCTCGAGCTGCTCCTCCGCCAGCCGTGCCGCCCGCTCCTGGCCGCCGAGCGTCAGCCAGGTCTCGGCGGCGCCGAGCCGCCAGGTCAGGGTGGCGGGCGAGTCAAGGCCCCAGTCGGCCATCTTCTCGCCGCAGGCGCGGAAGTCGGTGAGGGCCGCGTGCTGCCGGCCGGTGGCCAGCTGGTGCCGGGCCCGTGCGTAGAGGTAGTGCAGCCCGAAGCGGTTGCGGTACATCTCGTCCGGCACCGGGCGGGCGAGCAGTTCGGCCGCCGCGTCATGGTTGCCCATCGAGGTGTGGGCGTTGATCAGCATCCCCAGCGGCATGCCGACGGTGACGCCCCAGCCGCGCGCCGGAAGCTCCTCAAGCGCCCGCTCCGCGTACCGGACCGTGTCCCGCAGCCGCCCCACGCGCAGCGCGATCTGGGCCCGCAGCACACAGAAGTAGGCCAGCAGCGCCTTGGCGCCGCGCTCCGAGGTCTCCTCGATCAGCCGGTCGCACCAGGTGGTGGCGGTGGCGTGGCGGTCGGCGTACACCAGCGTCTGGAGGGCGGCGTGCACCGTCAGCATCGTGCGGTCGGAGAGCCGGACGGTCTCCAGCACCCGCTCCGCGGCCCGTACGGCGCGCTCGTCGACCCCGCGGCTCAGTACGGTCAGCAGCGCGCGGAACGCGGTCAGATGGGGCGACTCCGGGGTCTGGTCCGGCGACAGCGGGACGTCCCACGGACCGTCGTCCTCCTCCTGGTCCAGGAAGGGCCGCAGTTCGGGGTGGTCGGGGTAGGTGGAGGACAGCGCGAGCCGGATGGCCCGCAGCCCGGTGTCCAGCTCGGTGCCCGGGTGCTCGGCGGCGGCCCGGCTGACCTGCTCCAGCGCGGCGGCCGCCTCGTCCATCCGGCCCAGCCCCAGCAGTCCGATGACGACCGGGATGGTCTCGGGGGCGGGCAGCATCCCGCTGCCGGCCGGACCGGCCAGCGACTGCAGTCGCCGCATCTGGGACAGCGGGTTGAACGGCCACATCGCCTGCACCATCGTGGCCTGGAGCTGAAGCGCCTCGCGCTCGTCGGTGGTGTAACGGTCGGCCATCTGCAGGCAGTTCATCGCCAGTTCCCTGCGGTCCGCGGCGATGGCGTGCACGGCCGCGTCGCACAGCGCCTGCGTGATCCACTCCTCGACCGGCTCGGGAGCCTCGTGGCTGAGCAGATGGCGGGCCACGTCGATGGGGTCGGCGCCCTCCTCGTACAGCAGCCGGGCGGCCCGGTGGTGCAGCGGGCCGAGCTCGTGCAGCTCCAGGTCGTCCAGGAGCACGGTGCGCACCGCGTCGCTGCGGAACCGCCCGCCGTGCAGGATCCCGACCTCGGTGAGCAGCGCGACGGACTGCCGTACCAGCCGCTCCTCGACCTCGATCAGCCTGCTCAGCAGGGGAACGGACGTGGCGTCACCCAGCAGCGCGATCCCATGGGCCACCCGGCGGTGGGCCGGGCCGCCGCGGTACACGCAGGACAGCGCCGCCTGCCGGAACAGCTCCCCGGCCACCGGGGCGTCCGTACCGGGCGCGGGGTCGAGGGGGCCGCGGGTGAGGCGGGAGAACCGGTCGTCCAGCAGACCGCGCAGCAGCAGCAGATTGCCGCCGGTCATCTCGTGGTACGCGGCGGCGTGCCGCCCGGCCTCCTCGGTGCCCAACTCCTCGGTCAGCAGCGTGGAGACACCCGCGACGGTGAGCGGGGCGAGCCGGACATGGCACACCTTCGGCTCGTGCAGCAACTCGTCCAGGGCGGTGGCCGCGGGGCCGCTCAGCGACCCGCGGCTCACCACGACGGACAGCGTCTCCGAGCGGCAGCGGCGGATGCCGTACGCCAGGCAGCGCAGCGACGGCAGATCGGCGAACTGGACGTCGTCGATGGCGATCAACAAGGGGGCGTCGCCGGTCAGTTCGTCGAGGGTGCGGTGGAAGTCCTGGAGCAGCGAGAGCTCGGCCTGGTCCGGGCCGTTCGGGTCGCGGAGCGCGTCGAGGCCGGGGCGCGGCCGGGAGCGCCGCAGATGGGTCGGCATGCCCTGGTAGAGCTGCTCGAGCACGGCGTAGGGGAACTTCTGCTCCGAGGCGGAGGCGACCGCGGGCAGCACCCGGACGCCGCGTCCGCCCGCCGTATCCGTCACGGTGTGCAAAAGTGCGGTCTTTCCCGATGTCACGGCGCCGCTGATGACGGCGAGCCGGCTTCCCTCGCGGGCGCCCTCGAAGAGGAGCCGATTGAGCCGGGCTATCTCCTGATCGCGCTCCACCAACACGTACGAAACACCTTCCCCGATTTTCCGTGTGCGCAGGGGTCTTGAAAGCGAATCACCGTGCATGGCGCACCTGGTAATGCGTCGTCCCCCGAGAGTTGAAAGTACCGTGCCGCTGTTCGGGTCCCCTGTCCCTTCCGTTGCTGCACCCTGTGCGGCGGCACCGCTGCTCTGCGTTATGTCGCGTGTTCCCCGCCCCACCCGGCCGGGTTGGGCATGCCAGCCCAGGATCACGGGTATGGGGTGGATGCGCACTCTAGCAGTGCTGTTGGTACGAAAAGATGACCGTCTCGTCACGGGAGAAACTGTTCGATTACGGTTTCGTCCCCGGGGGTGAGTTGTGAAGTCCGGAGTCGACTCTCAGATCGGGCTTCGTCGCTGGTAGTTGAGGGGTTTCTGAGGGTAACACCCCTGTCGGATGTGAAAGTTGCGCAAAAGTGTAGGAAGCTGCTGAACCTTGAGTTCGCCCTCTCGCATCCCGTTGTGTGTGTTTCCCCTGTTCGATGGTCGGAGTCATCGTCGCCCCGGGCATCCATTAGCATCGCCGCGGCCACCGAATCGACCGCGGTGTGTCATGGGCCACTATGGGAACGGCTACTAGGGAAACAACTAGTTGCCCGAGCGAGAAACGGGAGGAAGTGCGCGTGGTCAACCAGAAGTTGACATTTGTCGTCGGCACCGGTCGGTGCGGTTCGACGGCTCTGTCTCAGATCATCAATATTCATCCGGATGTTCTCAGCATCAATGAATTGTTCGCCAGTATTCCCGACACGGAGGTACTGGACGAGGCTCCGCTGAGCGGTTCGGATTTCTGGGGATTTCTGTCCCGGCCCAATGTGATCACCAATAGCATGATCAAAAATGGCGCCATCCCGCCCGAGTTCCTCTACCACAGGATGCCCAAGCGGCGGTTCGACGCGGAGACCACCGGTATCCCGGCCATCAGCGTCATGGTGCTGCCCCATCTGACCGACGACCCCGACGCGCTCTTCGACGAGTTGGCGGCCGAGGTCACCACCTGGCCCACCCGCCGTCCGGCAGACCACTGGACGGCCCTCTTCGCCACCCTCGGCGCACGGTTCGGCAACCCCGGAACCGTCGTCGAGCGCACCGGCCTGTCCATCGGCCGCGTACCCGAGATGCACCGCGCCTTCCCCGAGGCCCGCTTCGTGCACATCTACCGCCAGGGCCCCGACTGTGCCGTCTCGATGAGCCGCCACTTCAGCTTCCGGATGATCCCGATGCTGTGGGAGATGGCCATCCACTGCGGTCTCGAGTCCCCGATGCAGCTGACGCCGCAGCACGCGGCCCAGCTCCCGCCCGACCTGGCCCCGCTGCTGAGCGACCGCTACGACCCGGCGCTGGTGTGGGACCGTCCCATCCCGATCGGCGCGTTCGGCACCCTGTGGTCCGAGACGATCGTCGACGGTCTGAAGAAGCTGGACGAGGTCCCGGCGGAGCAGCGCACCGCGCTGTCGTACGAGACCCTGCTGGAGGAGCCGGAGAAGGAGCTGATCCGGCTCGCCGAGTTCATCGGGGTGGAACCGCACCGCGACTGGCTGGACGCGTCCATCGCCCACCTCGACGGTGGCCGGCCCGGCGCGGCGAGCAAGCTGGCCGAGGAGGAGCTCACCTCGCTGCTGGAAGCCTGTAGCCCGGGGACGCGGGCGCTGGCCGCCCGCCAGTAGGGCGCATGTGGTCACCCGGCGGCGGCCGCCCTCCTGGAGGCCGGTCGCCGGGTGGCGCCCTGCTTCCCCCAGAGCTTTGCCGAGTTCCCCGCCCTGAGGGAGCTTCCCCGAGGGAGCTTCTCCGAGGGAGCTTCTCCGAGGGAGCTTCCCCGAGAGAGACCCATACGTTCTGGGCACGCAGTGGCGAGACGTCCATAGCCGGTGCCTATCATCGTGGTGTGCAGTTGCATCAGCTGCGTTATTTCGCCACCGTCGCGGAGACCCGGCACTTCACCCGCGCCGCGGAGCTCCTGCATGTCGCCCAGCCCTCGCTGTCCCAGCAGATCCGCGCCCTCGAACGGGAGCTGGGAGCCGATCTCTTCCACCGGGCGCGCGGCAATATCGCCCTCACCGACGCGGGAGAGGCCCTGCTGCCACTGGCCCGCCAGATCCTCGCCGACACCGAGACCGCGCACCGCGAGGTCCAGGAGGTCGCCCAGCTGCGGCGCGGCCGGGTGCGGCTGGGGGCCACGCCGAGCCTGTGCGCCAGCTTCGTCCCCGATGTGCTGCGCCGCTTCCACGACGAGTTCCCGGGCATCGAGCTGATCGTGGACGAGGGCGGTTCCCAGGATCTGGTCCGCACGCTCTCCGCGGGCGAGCTGGACCTCGCGCTGATCATCACCCCGGTGCTCGGCCAGGCCCCCGCCCTCTCCGCCACCGAGCTGCTGCGGGAGGAGCTGGTGGTGGCCTCCTCGCCCGCGTCCCCACCGCCCACCCGGCGCCGGCGGATCCAGGTCGAGGATCTCCGGGACCGCCCGATGGTGATGTTCCGGCGCGGCTACGACCTGCGGGAATTCACCACGGCGGCCTGCCGCGAGGCCGGTTTCGAGCCGTCCTTCACGGTCGAGGGCGGTGAGATGGACGCGGTGCTGGGCTTCGTACGGGCCGGGCTCGGCATCGCCGTACTGCCCGGGATGGTGGCGGCCCGGTCCGGTCTGCGGATCACACCGTTCGCGGGCCACGACATGCAGCGCACCATCGCCGTCGCCCACCGTAAGGACGTCGCGCCGCCCCGGGCCGCGCGGGAGCTGCGCCGGGTGATGCTCGA
>NZ_JAAAYH010000100.1:0-23937 GCF_018035285.1 Streptomyces sp. MK37H
GGGCCCGCACGCGCCCGACAGGCCGGATCGCGGGCCCGCACGCGCCCGACAGGCCGGATCGCGGGCCCGCACGCGCCCGACAGGCCGGATCGCGGGCCCTCAAGCGCCGGACGGGCCGGAGGGGCGCTCCACAAAGGCCAGACGGGCCGGAACCCAGGTCCGCAAGCGCCGGACGGACCGGATTGCCGGGTCCACAAGCGCCGGACGGGCCGGAACGCCGGTCCGTGAACGCCGGACGGCCGGATTGGGCTGGCTCGCGAGGTTCAGGCGCTCATCCGGAGAAGTTCGGCCGCGAAGCGGCCGATGTGGTGGCGCCAGGATTCTTGGGCTTCGGTGCGTTCCGTATCGGCCCCTGACGGCCCCGTTTGGGTGAGGATGAGGCGGGCGCCGTGGCCGGTGCCCTGGGTCAGCTCCCAGCGGACCGTTCCGGCGGGGTGGCCGCCGCGCTGCCAGTCGTAAGTGAGCACCCGGGGCGGGCGCGCCTCGGTGATCGGGCCTGCCGGGACCGCGTCCGTGCGGAAGCCCGAGGGGACCGGCGCCCCGGCCGTCGGTTCGGCGGTGGTGTCGGTGGCCGGGCCGGTCAGCGCCCGCCAGGCCGTCTCGGCGGGGCGGACCAGCTGGCGCTCGAAGCGCAGCCGCCAGCCGCCGTCCTCGGTGGTCTCCACCGTGCCCTCGGCGAGCCCGAACGCCTCGACGTACTGCTCGTGCAGCTCGGCCATGTCGCCGCGGGCGACCTCCTCGCCGCCGAGGAGGGCCGCGAGACCCGTAATGCAGGCGTGCCAGCCGGAGGCGAAGCTGGCCGCGCCGAAGCGGTCGCCGAAGGTGTGGGTGAGGGTCAGCACAGAGCCGTCGCCCTCGGGGCGCAGCTCCCAGCGGAGCTCGTCCTCGCCCCAGGTGAAGGCGAAGACATGGGGCGGGTCGAGCTCGGTGACGACGCCGTCCATGTCCGGGCCCTCGCGCCCGGGGAAGACGAAGCCCATCCTGCCCCCGACCTCGAGCTCGACCTGGACCTCGGAAGGGAACCAGTGGGCGAGCTGGGCGGGCTCGGTCAGCGCCCGCCAGACCTTCTCCGGGGGATGGGCGAGCCGGCGCTCGAGGCGCAGGGCCGAGCGGCCGCCGTCGGACTGGGCGAGGGTGTCTTTCATGGCGCTTCTCCGTCGGGTGCGTCGGGGGGTGCGTCGCGTGCGTCGAGTGGCTCGGGTCCGCCGGTCTCGCCGGGGAGCTCCGGCATCGTGTCCAGGTGTCGTTCGAGCGCGTCGAGACGGTCGGTCCACAGCCGACGGTACGGCGCCAGCCAGGCGTCCACCTCGGCGAGCGGCTCCGGGCAGAGCTCGTACCAGCGGCGCTGGGCGTCCCGGCGGACCCGGACCAGACCGGCCTCGCGCAGCACCCGCAGGTGCTTGGAGGTGCCCGGCTGGGTGAGCCCCAGGTGCTCGGTCAGCTCACCGACCAGGCGGGGCCGCTCCAGCAGGAGGTCCAGGATCTGCCGTCGACTCGGCTCCGCGAGCACATCGAACGGTATGGCCATGACCTCAACATAACGCCCTGGCTATATAACCGCAAGGGAATGTAGCGGGCTGGCAGCCCAGTGCCCGCCCGCCTCAGGGCTCCTCCGTCGCCGTACTGCGCCGGTTCCACGCCCTCGGCGCCCGCCAGCCGAACCGCATCGCCGCCAGCCGCACCGCAAACGCCACGGCGGCCGCGAGCGCACTCGTGGCCGCCGTAAGGGCGTCGAAATGGAGCAGCAGCGCCGCTATCGAGGAGCCGACGATGGCCGGGACCGCGTACAGGTCCCGGTCCCAGCGCAGCAGCGAGGGCACCTCATGGGCGAGGAGGTCGCGCAGCACACCGCCGCCGACCGCCGTGGCCATGCCGAGGGTGACGGACGAGGTGAGGCCCAGCCCGAAGTCATGCGCCTTCATCGTGCCCTCGACGCAGAACAGCCCCAGCCCGGCCGCGTCGAAGACCCCCACCGCCGCCGTGATCCGCTCGACCTCGGGGTGCAGGAAGAAGACGAGGGCGGTGGCGACGAGCGGGGTGAGGAAGTAGCCGAGGTCGGTGAAGGCGATGGGCGGCACCGCGCCGATCACCAGGTCGCGGAAGACACCGCCGCCCAGCGCGGTGACCTCGGCGAGCACCGCCATGCCGAAGACATCGAAGTTCTTCCGCACGGCGAGCAGCGCGCCGGATATCGCGAAGACGAAGATCCCGGCGACTTCCAGGGCGTGCTGGACGGACGGGGTGAACAGTTCGGTGGGCACCCGCCATTGTTATCCGCGAAGGCGTTATCCGCGAAGGCCCACGGTCCCGTCCGGACCCCGTCCCGTCTCAGCTGTCGGTCTGCTTCGTCACCTGCTGTGCCGCCTCGGCACCGGGCTTCTCCTCCGGCGCCTGGTCAGGTGCGTTTTCCGGGTGGTGGCAGGCCACCTGGTGGCCGGTGGCCAGCGACACCAGCGGCGGCTCCTGCCGCTTGCACACCTCGGTCGCCTTCCAGCACCGGGTGTGGAAGCGGCAGCCGGACGGCGGGGCGATCGGCGAGGGCACATCGCCCTTGAGCAGGATCCGCTCCCGCTTGGCGCGCCGCCTGGGGTCCGGCACCGGCACCGCGGACAGCAGCGCCTTGGTGTACGGGTGCATGGGGCGCTCGTAGAGGTCCTTGCGGTCCGCCAGCTCGACGATCTTCCCCAGGTACATCACCGCGATCCGGTCCGAGACATGGCGGATGACCGACAGGTCGTGCGCGATGATCACATACGTCAGGCCCAGCTCGTCCTGGAGGTCGTCCAGCAGGTTGACCACCTGCGCCTGGATCGACACATCCAGCGCCGAGACCGGCTCGTCGGCCACGACCAGCTTGGGCTTGAGGGCCAGCGCCCGGGCGATGCCGATGCGCTGCCGCTGCCCGCCGGAGAACTCGTGCGGATAGCGGTTGTAGTGCTCGGGGTTGAGCCCGACCAGCGCCAGCAGCCGCTGGACCTCCGCCTTGATCCCGCCCTCGGGGGTGACGCCCTGGAGCCGGAAGGGCGCGCTGACGATCGCGCCGACGGTGTGCCGGGGGTTCAGCGAGGAGTACGGGTCCTGGAAGATCATCTGGACATCACGCCGCATCGGCCGCATCTGGGCCGTGTTGAGATGCGTGATGTCCTTGCCCTCGAACTCGATCTTGCCCGAGGTGGGTTCGAGCAGCCGGGTGACCAGCCGCCCCATGGTGGACTTGCCGCAGCCCGACTCGCCCACCACGCCCAGGGTCTCCCCCGGCCGGACGTCGAAGTCGAGCCCGTCGACCGCCTGGACCGCACCGGACTGCCGCTGGAGCAGCCCCTTCTTGAGGGGAAAGTGCTTGACCAGACCCGAGACCTTGAGCAGGGGCTCGGGCGACGTCGTCGCCTTCTCCGGGACCGTCATCTTCGGATCCTTCGTGTCGGTCACAGCTTCGGCGCAATCTCTTCGGTCCAGATCCGGGTGCGCTCCTCCTGCGTCATATGGCACGCGGAGAAGTGCCCGCCGCCCCCGGCCTCGGTGAGCTCCGGCCGCTCGGTGCGGGTGATGTTGTCCTTCGGCACATCGGCGTACGGGCAGCGCGGGTGGAAAGCGCAGCCGGACGGCACGTTGATGAGGCTGGGCGGGGAGCCCTTGACCGGGATGAGCCGCTCGGTCTGGTCGCGGTCGATACGGGGCATCGAGCCCAGCAGCCCCCAGGTGTACGGGTGCTGGGGCTCGTAGAAGACCTTCTCGGCCGGGCCGCGCTCGACACAGCGGCCGCCGTACATCACCAGCAGATCGTCGGCGAGTTCGGCGACCACGCCCAGGTCGTGGGTGATGATGATGACCGCGGAGCCGAACTCCTTCTGCAGATCCCGGATGAGGTCGAGGATCTGCGCCTGGACGGTGACGTCCAGGGCGGTGGTCGGCTCGTCGGCGATCAGCAGCTCGGGGTTGTTGACCAGCGCCATCGCGATCATGGCGCGCTGGCGCATCCCGCCGGAGAACTCGTGCGGATAGCTGTCCACGCGCTTGTCGGGCTGCGGGATGCCGACGCGGTCCAGCAGCTCGATCGCGCGCTTGCGGGCCACCTCCTTGGTGACCTCGTGGTGCACCCGGTACGCCTCGATGATCTGGCGGCCGATGGTGTAGTACGGGTGCAGCGCGGACAGCGGATCCTGGAAGATCATCGACATCTCGCGGCCGCGCAGCTTGCGCACCTCGTCGGGGTCGGCGCCCAGCAGCTCCTGGCCGTTGAGCCAGATCTCACCGGAGATCCGCGCCTTGCGGCGGCCGTACTGGCCCGCGGTGTGCAGCCCCATGATGCCGAGCGAGGTGACGGACTTGCCGGAGCCGGACTCGCCGACGATGCCGAGCGTCTTGCCCTTCTCCAGCCGGAAGCTGAGCCCGTCCACGGACTTCACCAGACCGTCGTCGGTCGGGAAGTGGACGTGCAGATCGCGCACCTCGAGGAAGGCGTTGGGGGCGGGCGAGCCCGCCGCGGCCACCTCGCCCACGGCGGCGGTGCCGGTGGCCGGCAGATCGCCGTTCCCGGGCTGTCCGGAGGGCTTGGTCAGGTCGGTCATCCGAGCCTCACTCGCGGGTCGATGACGGCGTACAGGAGGTCCACGACGAGGTTGGCGACCACGATGAAAACGGCCGCGATCAGGGTGACGCCGAGAATGACCGGCAGGTCCTTCTCGGTGATCGCGTTCACCGCGAGCCGCCCGAGGCCGGGCAGGTTGTAGGTGGTCTCGGTGAGGACCGCGCCGCCCAGCAGCGCGCCCAGGTCGAGGCCGAGCAGGGTGAGGACCGGGGTCCAGGTCGAGCGCATCGCGTGCCGGCCGATGACCACCCGCTCCCGCAGGCCCTTGGCGCGGGCGGTGCGGATGTAGTCCTCGCCCATGATCTCCAGCATGGTGGCCCGGGTGAGCCGGGCGTACATCGCCGCGTAGAGGAAGGCGAGCGTGATCCACGGGAGGATCAGGCTCTCGAACCACATCGCCGGATCGTCACCGAACCCCTTGTAGTCCACGTTGACCCACTTCAGCGAGTAGCTGAAGATCGCCAGCGAGAGCAGACCGGTGAAGTAGATCGGCAGCGAGACACCGGCCAGCGCGACCGTCATCGCGGAGCGGTCCCACAGGGTGCCCCGGCGCAGCGCGGAGACGACACCGGTGGTGATGCCGCCCACCAGCCACAGCAGACAGGCGCCCGCGGCGAGCGAGAGGGTCACCGGCATGGCGTCGGTGAGCTGCGGCCACACGGCCTGCTCGGTACGGAAGGAGTAGCCGAAGCAGGGCGCCGGACAGTGGGTGACGTCCGTGCCGTTGGCGTAGTCCCGGCCGGCGAAGAGGCCCTGGACGAAGTGCCAGAACTGCACCAGGACCGGATCACCGAGGCTGAGCTTCTGCCGGATGCCCTCGATGGCCGCGGGGTCGGCCTGCTTGCCGACGAACAGCAGCGCGGGATCGGCACCGGCCCACTTCGGGATCACGAAGAAGATGGCGAAGGTCGTAAGGGTGACGACCAACAGCATCACGACGACGGCGAACAAGCGCCGGATGAGATAAGCAAGCACTGTGCGCGGCCCGGGGGTGGCCCGTGATACCCCGGTCGAGGGGTATCACGGGCCACCGCCCGCGGCCATCACCTGCCCTTCGGGCCTATCGGGTGCGGCGATGGTTAACGTGTGCGGCGGATCGGGTGACCTGCCGTCACTTGACGACGCCCAGCTGGGAGTAGTCGTAGCGGCCGTTGTAGGCCGCAGACGAGAAGGCGTTCGTCAGCCGCGAGCTGCGCCAGGTGATGTTCTTCTCGTAGATGAACGGCATCTGCACGGCCAGGTCGCTGACCTTGTGGTTCATCTTCTGGTAGATCTCGCCGGCCTTGTTGGGGTCGGTCTCCTTGAGCGCGTCGTCGAAGTACTTGTTGATCTCCGCGTTGTTGGTCTCGGAGACGTTGTAGTTACCGGTCTGCTCGATGAAGCGGCCGTCGATCAGCGGCTGGGAGAAGCCCTGGCCGGTGGGGAAGTCCGGGCCCCAGCCGGTCATCGACAGGCCGTAGCCGCGCTTCTTCATCACCGACGGCGAGCCGGTGATGCTGGCGGAGGTGCTGCCCTGGATCGGCTCCACGTTGAGGCTGATGCCGACCTTCTTCAGCGACGCCTGGAGCGCCTCGGCGGCGTCGACCTCGGCGGGCTGGTCGTTGCGGGCCACGATGCTGGTGGAGAAGCCACCCGGCTTGCCGCACTGCTTGAGCTCGTCCTTGGCCTTGGCCACGTCCGCCTTGCCACCGCGCTTCAGGACACCGTACGGGTCGTAGTTGTCCGAGCCCTTCACGCTCTTGGGGAGCATGTTGGTGGCGATTTCACCACCGGCCTGCGGGCCACCGCGGGTGGTCTGGAGCGACTTGTAGTCGGTGCCGTAGATGACCGCCTTGCGGCAGTGGATGTTGTCGAACGGCTTGACCTTGGTGGTGAAGTCGACGTACCGGACGAAGCTGGTGGTGATGTTGTCGACGTTGCCCTTGTTGTGCTTGAGGGCGTCGTTGCGGCCCGAGGGGGTCATACCGGTGGCGCTGAGGAAGACGTCGTAGTCGCCCTTGATCAGCAGCCGGTCGATCGCCTCGAGGTTGGAGTTGAAGGTGACCGAGACCTTGTCCGGCAGGGCCGGGCGGATCGGGTCGGACGCCTTCTTCCAGTTGGTGTTGCGGACCAGCGACAGGCTCTTGCCCGGGGTGTACGACTGGACCTTGTACGGACCGGAGGAGAACGGCCGGTTGGTGTACTTGGCGCCGGTGTCCTTGTCCGCCTTCACCGGGGAGCCGGTCGGCATCGCGAGCATCTGCTCGAAGTCACCGTTGGGCTTGGCGAGGTTGAAGACGATGGTCTTGTCGTCCGGCGTCTGGATCGCCTTCAGGCCCAGCTTGTCCTTGGACTTGTCCTTGTACGGGCCCTTGTACTCGCCCTTGGGGTCCAGGACCTGGCGCAGATAGCCGGGACCGCCGGAGACGACGTCCTTGGCCCAGATGCGCTCGATGCCGTACTTGACGTCCTTGGACGTGATCGGGGAGCCGTCCTCCCAGGTGATCCCGTCGCGCAGGGTGTAGGTGTAGGTCTTGCCGCCGTTAGTGATCTTGCCGGTGGAGGTGGCGAGGTCCGGGGTCAGCTGGTTCGCGGCGTTGCCCGGCTTCGGCGTGTAGGAGATCAGTTGGCGCGCGTAGAAGCGGGAGAAGTCCCAGGCGAACCCGTAGTACTGACGCTGCGGGTCGAGGGAGTCGAACTCCTGCTTGTTGATGAACTTGAGGGTGCCGCCCTTCTTGGCGGACTTGGCTGCGACACCCTTCACCGCGGCGTTGAACCCGGCGCCCGAGCCCTCGTCGTCGGAACCGCCACCACCGCAGGCGGCGGTGGCCAGCAGAGCGCCGACGACAGCCGCCGCTCCGGCGATCCGCCTGCTTCTCGAGAGCCGTTTCATAGTTGCTGCAACCTCCGGGTTAGCGGTCCTAGGCATGGCGCCGCGGAATTCTTTGGGGAGCCGTCTGCCGGTCGCGGCAGGGGCTGATGCGTTCGAGTACGACCGGACGGCCGGGTGCCGCGCCGTCATCGGGTGCCCTTCGGATCGAGTGCGTCGCGGACGCCGTCGCCGAAGAGGTTGAAGGCCAGCACCGTGACGAAGATCGCCAGACCCGGGATGATCATGAACATCGGGTCGTCCTCATAGGTGCCGACCGCCTTGGAGAGCATCTGCCCCCAGGAGGCGGTGGGCGGCTTCACGCCCGCGCCGAGGAAGCTGAGCGCGGCCTCGGTGAGGATATTGGTGGGGATCATCAGCGTCGTGTAGACGGTGATCGGCGCCACCAGATTGGGCAGCAGCTCACGGAAGAGGATGTAGCGCCGGCCGGCGCCCAGGCTCCGCGCGGCCTCGATGTACTCCTTCTCGCGCAGCGACAGCGTCTGGCCGCGCACGATGCGGCCGACGTACGGCCAGCCGAAGAAGCCGATGACCGAGACCAGGATGGCGATGCGCACCCCGCTGCCGGTCAGTCCCAGCAGGTCGTTGGGGAGCACCGAGACCAGGGAGATGATGAAGAGCAGCTGCGGGAAGGCCAGCAGCATGTCCATCACCCGGCTGATCAGCGAGTCCACCCAGCCGCCGAAGTACCCGGCGATGATGCCGAAAATGGTGCCGAGGACCACCGCGACCACCGCCGCGAGGAAGGCCACCAGCAGCGAGATCCGGGCGCCGTAGATGACCCGGCTGAACACGTCGCGGCCGTTGGAAGGCTCCACACCGAAGAGGAAGTCCGAGCTGATACCGCCCATGGACCCCTTCGGGGTGCCGAAGAGCGGGTCGATCTGCTCCTGGTGGAACTCATTGGGCGGATGCCCGAGCAGACTCACGATGAGCGGAGCGAAGATCGCCACCAGTACGAGGAAGACGACAACGATGCCACCCGTCAGTGCGAGCTTGTCCCGCTTCAGGCGTGACCAGGCGATCTGCCGCAGCGATCTGCCTTCGACGGACGCTTTGACCACATCCGCCGCTACATCGGCAGTCGCGACCGGATCGCTGTCCGTGCTCGTGCCGTGCAATGGTGCCGTCATCGTGGTGGAGACCCCTCTCGACCGGTGGTGACCGGCCCACGACTCGCCGCTGTAGCGGCTTCGTTCACAACCTGGGTGAAAGTCGCGTTCTGGTACGGAACCTTTCTGGAAGGGGTCGCACGCAGGAACCGCACCCCTTGGAGCGGGAGTCTTCAACGCGTTTGTGATCACCCGCCAGTACTCCCGGGCAATGGATGCCTAACCGTGATGTGAGGAGTACCGCTCCGCTATACGGACGGTCGCGACACGAGAACGCAGCAGTAACCTCGCGCCCGTAATGAGATGCTCGACCCGATAGGGGCGGAAGGCCGGTCGGGCAATCCCGTCAATCGGTGCGAGGAGCCGCTGGGCGCGGTGGAGTCACGGGGCGCGTGGAGTCACTGGGCGCATGGAGTCACCGGACGCGCGGAGTCGCCGGACGCGCGGATCAGGCGGATCAGTACGTGGGCTCGGGGCGGTGGCTCAGTACGCGGGACGCGGCGGCGGATAGCCGTAGCCGTACGACGGCGGCGCGGCGGGCGCGGCGCCATAGGCGTCACGGTCGAAGAAGGGGCGGGCGTTGGCCCGCATCCACATGGCGACGGGGTCGTACTCGTCCGAGAGCGCGACCGTGGAGACTGGCAGCCCGTCCGGCACGGCGGGGATCGACTGCTCCATCATCACCCGCACCGACTGCACCGCCGCCGCGCCGGTGTCGTACAGATCCAGGCCGATCGCCAGATACGGGGCGCCCAGCGCGGGCTGCACCCAGGCGCGCCGCAGCGAGCGCACCGCGGCGGTGCGATGCGCGTTCTGCCCCAACAGGGCGTAGAACTGGGGGATGTCGATGGCGGGCTCGGACAGCCGCAGCGGCCCGGCGGGCAGCCGGTCCAGACCGCCCGCGATCCGGCGCAGATCCGGCCACGGGATGCCCACTCCACCGCCACGGGCGTGGGGGTTGAGCCAGAGGCCGTAGCGGTCGCGGTAGAGCGAGTCGGCGATGAGGCGTCCGTCGACCACCTCATGCGCGCGGTTCCAGCCACTGGCGGCCAGTTCCTGCGCCGAGGTCACACACGGGGCGTAGCCGAGGCCGCTCACGTCCATGTTCCCGTACTGTGCGTCGGGCGAGCCGGGCGCGCCGTGCCACAGCAGCATCCAGACCTGGCCCTCGCCGATGGCGTGCAGCAGCGCCTCGTAGGCGTCGTACCGGCCGGGAGCGACCTGCTGCAACGCTCGCTCAACCTGGCCGGCCGCCGCCCCCCAATCCGCGCCCGCGCTCACCTGGGTCCGCCCCTTCTCATCGCCTTGCCCACGCCTCACCGGGGAGCGTGCTCGCACCCCTCCTGGTCATCAAACCAGCTTACGGGCCGCGGCAGCGGACCCAGGGGTGAGTCAGAGGTCACGGTCGTAGAACGGCCGCACCCGTCCCAGCATCCAGTCGGCCACCGGATCGCCCTGCGCCACGTCCAGCAGCACCAGCTGGACCTTCCACGGCACCGGCACCGAACCGAGGGCGCGGCCCAGCGCCTCCACCGCGCGCGCCTGCCCCTCGGGGTCGGGCTCGTCGAGCTGCACTCCGACGAAGAGCGCCGGCTCGTCGGCCTCGACGCTGGCCAGGGCGCGCCGGGCGGTCCGCACCCCGGTGCCCTTGGCGAACTCGATCCCGGCGGCGGCCAGGAAGTCCACCGGCTCGTCCTGCCAGTCCGGTTCGAAGAGCCGCACCCGGCCGCCGGCGGCCGGGCCGTCGAGCTCGGTACGCCCGGCGCGGCACAACTCCCGGACGGCGGGCGGAGGCAGCGGTACGACCACCGCGCCACCGGGGTTCACCGCGATGCCGAGCTGGGGCGGCAGCCCGCGGGCGAACTCCACGGCCGGGGCGATGGTGAAGGACATATGGGAGCCGACGAGCTGCAGGAACTGCTGCTCCGAGCTGAACACCGGGACATACGCGCCGCCGTCGATCTCCATCGTGGGCAGATCGAGGCTCGGGCTGCCCGGGCCCCCGCCGTTGGGCAGCGGAATCCAGAGGTGGCTGCGGGAGAGCGTCTCGACGATGCGCGCTCCGGCCCCGGGGACGTCGACCGAGGCGGCCATCACCTCTTCGAGCTCATTGCCGGGAAACGCCGGATGCGCGGCATACCGGCCGTCCGGGAATCCTCCGTGCGCCGGGGCCACTCCGTACTGCTCCGGGAAGCTCATCTTCGTCCAACCGCCATCTCGTCCGACCTGCCCGAAGCACCCTAACCGCTGGGCGGCCCGGGGCCGGAGGGGGCGGCGGCGATCTCCACAGCACTTCCCCACCTCGCCCGGGCTCGCCCTCGTCACGCCGTGTGATGCCGGTGGCCGACTTCCGGCGACTCGCGAGGGAGCGGCCTGATCACTCGAAGGAGATGCAGCGCAGCGCGCTCGCGCCTCGCCGGTCCAGCAGCACCGCCGACGCGCACCCCCGCGGCGGCCGCCCCTCCTCCATCCCGGTGATCAGCCGCCGCATCGCGCGCAGATGCCGCCCGAAGGCGTAGGCGGAGACCCCGCGGCCACGGGCGGCCTGGCCCTCCAGGGCCTCCGTGGCGCCCACGTCCAGCAGCACCATGTGGAGACTGCGGCCCCGGCGCCGCACGTCCCGGGCCAGCCAGCGGCGCACCCACGGCAGCGCGCCGCAGTCGTGCACCACGACGCTCACGCCCGAGCGCAGCGCCCGGCGCAGCCCGGCGTAGTGGGCGTACCGGACCAGCGGGCGGTAGAGCGCGTACGGCAGCCAGCCGGGCAGCCGGCGCTCCCACGCATCCCGGGTGTTCTGCGAGTCCACCCTGATCACGACCGCGCCCGTCTCGTCCAGGAGCGGCACCGTCCGGTTGATCAGCGTGCTCTTGCCGCTGCCCGGCAGCCCGGAGGCGACCAGCACATCCCCTGCCGGAAAGCGCAGCTCACGCGGGTCCGCACCGCCGTCCCCCGCCCCGGCGCGCAGATCGTGCACCGCGCTTCTTCGACCGGGGCGGGCCGTCGACCCGGAGGGGGTGCGGCCACGCCGGGCCGGCAGGAGCCTCTGTGTTGTCGCGTACGTTTCCTGCCCATGCACCGTGATCGTCCTCCCAGGTCGGTCAACGCTGCTCGTACCCGCAGAGTGTCAAGAAAAGGTAATGTCGGGCAAGGCTGCCCCGGACCGGGCGGCCGGAGCCCGGTCGGAGCGGGGCTTCCCTTCTCGGCCATACATGCGATGATGTCCGCGCAACTCCATACCGGCCGCTTGAATCCGCGCGGGAGAGTCCTTGGTCATCGGCATCCGTGCCGGGTGTCCAGGGCGCCGAAGGAGCAAGTCCTCCCTTGAATCTCTCAGGCCCCGATACCGCACGGACGAGGCAGATCTGAAAAGCGGGCCGCGCGGGCGCGGCTCCACCCAAGGTGCAAGCCGGGCCCCTTACGGGCGTCACGGCGAACCTCTCAGGTTCCGATGACAGATGGGGAGGACGCACGCGTCCTTGTCGTCCGTCCTCGCCGTCGCGCGACCCCGACCTCTGGAGCCTGAATCGTGACCGACGCCCCGCCCACCCCACGCCGTACCGCGCTGGACGCGCGGCACCGCGCGCTCGGCGCCACCATGACCGACTTCGCCGGCTGGGACATGCCGCTGCGCTACGGCAGCGAGCGCGAGGAGCACACCGCGGTGCGCACCCGCGCCGGGCTCTTCGACCTCTCCCACATGGGTGAGATCTCTCTCATCGGTCCGCAGGCCGGGGACGCCCTGGACCACGCGCTGGTCGGCCGGCTGTCCGCGCTCGCCGTGGGCCGCGCCCGCTACACCATGATCTGCGACGACGAGGGCGGCATCCTGGACGACCTGATCGTCTACCGCCTCGGCGACGAGGAGTTCCTGGTCGTGGCCAACGCCGCCAACGCCCAGGTGGTGCTGGACGCGCTGACCGAGCGGGCCGGCGGTTTCGAGGCGACCGCGAGGGACGACCGCGACGCCTACGCGCTGCTCGCCGTCCAGGGGCCCGAGTCCGCGGGGGTCCTGAAGCGCCTGACCGACGCCGACCTGGACGGGCTGAAGTACTACGCCGGGCTGCCGGGCACCGTCGCCGGCGTCCCCGCCATGATCGCCCGCACCGGCTACACGGGCGAGGACGGCTTCGAGCTGTTCCTGGCGCCGGACGACGCCGAGCGGGTCTGGGAGGCGCTGACCGAGGCCGGGACCCCGGTGGGTCTGGTGCCCTGCGGTCTTTCCTGCCGGGACACCCTGCGTCTCGAGGCGGGCATGCCCCTGTACGGGCATGAGCTGACCACCGACACCACCCCCTTCGACGCGGGGCTCGGCCGGGTGGTGAAGTTCGACAAGCCGGGCGGCTTCGTCGGCCGCGAGGCCCTGGAGGCCGCGTCCCACCAGGCGGACACCGTCACCCCCCGCACCCTGGTCGGCCTGATCGCTTCAGGCCGCCGGGTGCCGCGCGCCGGATACGCCGTGGTGGCCGCCGACGGCTCACCGATCGGCCAGGTCACCTCGGGCGCGCCCTCCCCGACGCTGGGCAAGCCGATCGCGATGGCGTACGTGGACCCGGAGTACGCGAAGCCCGGCACCGAGGGGGTTTTCGTGGACATCCGCGGTGCCCGGGAGCCGTACGAGGTCGTGGCGCTCCCCTTCTACAAGCGCGAGCGCTGAGCCTCTCCAAGCGCGAGCGGTGCCCCGGCCCATCGCTGAGCGGCGGCCGCGGCGAGCCCGGCTCATCGCGTCCCATCCCGGCCCATCGCGGCCCCTCGGCGTCGTATCCCCTCGGCGCCGCATCCCACCAGCTAAGACCCGTTTCCCAAGCACTCCCCCGTATCCAGGAGAATCGGACCATGAGCAACCCCCAGCAGCTGCGGTACAGCAAGGAGCACGAGTGGCTGTCGGCCGCCGGCGAGGACGGCGTGTCGACGATCGGCATCACCGAATTCGCGGCCAACGCGCTCGGCGATGTCGTCTATGTCCAGCTCCCGGACGTCGGCTCCACGGTCTCCGCCGGTGACACCTGCGGTGAGCTGGAGTCCACCAAGTCGGTCAGCGACCTGTACACGCCGGTCTCCGGTGAGGTCACCGAGATCAACGAGGACGTGGTGAACGATCCGGCGCTGGTGAATTCCGCCCCCTTCGAGGGCGGCTGGCTGTTCAAGGTGAGGGTGACGAGCGAGCCGGAGGACCTGCTCTCCGCCGACGAGTACACCGCTTTCGCCGAAAACTGACCCTCCTTATTCGATCGGGACCCTCGATGTCGCTTCTCAACAGCTCCCTGCACGAGCTCGACCCGGACGTCGCCGCTGCTGTCGACGCCGAACTCCACCGCCAGCAATCCACCCTGGAGATGATCGCCTCGGAGAACTTCGCTCCGTCGGCGGTCATGGAGGCCCAGGGCTCGGTCCTGACCAACAAGTACGCCGAGGGCTACCCCGGCCGCCGCTACTACGGCGGCTGTGAGCACGTCGATGTGGTCGAGCAGATCGCCATCGACCGGGTGAAGGAGCTCTTCGGCGCCGAGGCCGCCAATGTGCAGCCGCACTCGGGCGCCCAGGCCAACGCGGCCGCGATGTTCGCCCTGCTCTCCCCCGGCGACACCATCCTGGGGCTGAACCTGGCGCACGGCGGCCATCTGACCCACGGCATGAAGATCAACTTCTCCGGCAAGCTCTACAACGTGGTGCCCTACCACGTGGACGCCGAGACCGGTCTGGTCGACATGGACGAGGTCGAGCGGCTGGCCAAGGAGCACCGCCCCAAGCTGGTGATCGCGGGCTGGTCGGCGTACCCGCGCCAGCTGGACTTCGCCGCCTTCCGCCGGATCGCGGACGAGGTCGGCGCGTACCTGATGGTCGACATGGCCCACTTCGCGGGTCTGGTGGCGGCCGGGCTGCACCCCTCGCCCGTACCGCACGCCCATGTGGTGACCACCACCACCCACAAGACCCTGGGCGGTCCGCGCGGTGGCGTGATCCTCTCCACCGCCGACCTGGCCAAGAAGATCAACTCGGCGGTCTTCCCTGGCCAGCAGGGCGGCCCGCTGGAACATGTCATCGCGGCGAAGGCGGTGTCCTTCAAGGTGGCGGCGAGCCCGGCGTTCAAGGAGCGCCAGGAGCGCACGCTGGAGGGCGCCAGGATCCTCGCCGAGCGCCTGACCCAGGACGATGTGCGGGAGGCGGGCGTCGCCGTCCTCTCCGGCGGCACCGATGTCCATCTGGTCCTGGTCGATCTGCGCGACTCCGAGCTGGACGGGCGGCAGGCCGAGGACCGGCTCCACGAGGTCGGCATCACGGTCAACCGCAACGCGATCCCGAACGACCCGCGGCCCCCGATGGTCACCTCGGGTCTGCGGATCGGCACCCCGGCGCTGGCCACGCGCGGCTTCACCGCGGAGGACTTCCGCGAGGTCGCCGACGTGATCGCGGAGACGCTCAAGCCGTCGTACGACGCGGAGGCGCTGAAGGCCCGGGTCACCGCCCTGGCCGACAAGCACCCGCTGTACGCGCACCTGTCCAAGTAAGCCGGACTGACTCGGAGTAACCCGGACCCGGGGGCGCGTCCGCCCTGGCGCGCCCCCGCCGCACCACTCCACGCACCACCCGCACCAACCCGCACCACCCATGCACGGCCCGCACGCTTTCCCGGCGGGCACACGCTTCCCCCGGCGTGCAGACGAAGGAGTCCCCCGGTGGCCATTTCCGTATTCGACCTCTTCTCGATCGGCATCGGCCCGTCCAGTTCGCACACCGTCGGCCCGATGCGAGCCGCGCGGATGTTCGTCCGCCGGCTGAAGAACGAGGGTCTGCTGGCCCACACCGCGTCCGTCCGGGCCGAGCTCTTCGGCTCCCTGGGCGCCACCGGTCATGGCCACGGCACTCCGAAGGCCGTGCTGCTGGGCCTGGAGGGCCACTCCCCGCGCACCGTCGATGTCGAGGTGGCCGACGGCGAGGTGGAGCGCATCCGCACCACCAAGCGGCTGCGGCTGCTCGGCGCCGAGATCGGCCCCGGCCACGAGATCGACTTCGACGACTCTTCCCAGCTGATCCTGCACCGCCGCCGCTCCCTGCCGTACCACGCCAACGGCATGACGCTGTGCGCGTACGACGCCGAGGGCCATCCGCTGCTGGAGAAGACGTACTACTCGGTCGGCGGCGGCTTCGTGGTGGACGAGGACGCGGTCGGCGAGGACCGCATCAAGCTCGACGACACCGTCCTCACCCACCCCTTCCGCACCGGCGACGAGCTGCTGCGGCTCTCCCAGGAGACGGGCCTGTCGATCTCGGCCCTGATGCTGGAGAACGAGAAGGCGTGGCGCACGGAGCAGGAGATCCGGGCCGGGCTGCTGGAGATCTGGCAGGTCATGGAGGCATGCGTGGCCCGTGGCATGTCCCAGGAGGGCATCCTGCCCGGCGGCCTCAAGGTCCGCCGCCGCGCCGCCACCGCCGCCCGCGCCCTGCGCTCCGAGGGCGACCCGGGCGCCCGTGCCATGGAGTGGATCACCCTCTACGCCATGGCCGTCAACGAGGAGAACGCGGCGGGCGGCCGGGTGGTCACCGCCCCCACCAACGGCGCGGCGGGCATCATCCCCGCCGTCCTGCACTACTACACCCGCTTCGTACCGGGCGCCGACGAGGAGGGCGTCATCCGCTTCCTCCTCGCCGCGGGCGCCATCGGCATGCTCTTCAAGGAGAACGCCTCGATCTCCGGCGCCGAGGTCGGCTGCCAGGGCGAGGTCGGCTCCGCCTGCTCGATGGCCGCCGGCGGCCTCGCCGAGGTCCTCGGCGGCTCCCCGGAGCAGGTGGAGAACGCCGCCGAGATCGGCATGGAGCACAACCTCGGCCTCACCTGCGACCCCGTCGGCGGCCTGGTCCAGATCCCCTGCATCGAGCGCAATGGCATGGCCTCGGTCAAGGCGGTCACCGCCGCGAGGATGGCCCTGCGCGGCGACGGCCGCCACCATGTCTCGCTCGACAAGGTCATCAAGACGATGAAGCAGACGGGCGCCGATATGAAGGTCAAGTACAAGGAGACGGCGCGGGGCGGGCTCGCGGTGAACGTCATCGAGTGCTGACGAAGGGAACGGCGAGTGGGATCGGCTGATGCCCCGGCGATACGGGTGCCGGTCGGGGAAGACTCGGAACGCTGGGCCAGCCGGGCGACGAGCCGACGCGTACTGCTTGTGGTACACAATGTCACTTCCGCGGGCCGCCTGCTGGATGTGCTGCCGCTGTTCCACGACGACTTCCGGGTACAACTCCTGGTCACCTCGACCGAGTCATCCGCGTTTCAGGCAGGAATCGGCGAGTTGTTCGCGGAGTTGGGTCTGCCCGTGCTGCCCTGGGAGCAGGCCTTGGCGACACCGGTGGCGCTGGCGATCTCCGCGAGCTTCGGCGGTCAACTCCAGTTGATACAAGGCAAATTGGCTGTCTTGTCGCATGGCGTCGGATACACTAAGAAACTGGGCGAGTCACGAGTCACGAGTCACGAGTCACGAGACACGAGTCACGAGACACGAGACACGAGACACGAGACACGAGCCGACATTCGGCCTGTCGCCGGAGTGGCTGCTGGCAGACGGAGCGCCGTTCGTGGACGGCCTCGTCCTCTCCCACCCGGAGCAGCTGGAGCGGCTGCGGCGGGTGTGCCCGGAAGCCGAGAAGGACTCCGTACTCGCCGGCGACCCCTGCTTCGACCGCATGCTGGCCGGGCGTCGCCACCGGGAGCGGTTCCGCCGTGCCCTGGGCGTACGCCGAGGTCAGCGGCTCGTCGTACTGAACTCCACCTGGAACCCCGAGGGTTTCTTCGGAAACGGCGGCGACCAGGACCTCCTGCCGAGCCTGCTCCCTCGGCTCGCCTCCGAGCTGCCGGCTGACGACTACCGGCTGGCCGCCGTACTGCATCCGAACATCTGGTACGGGCACGGGCCAGGGCAGATACGCGTCTGGCTGGACCGGGCCCGACGCAGCGGACTGACCCTGATCGATCCCGTGCACGCGTGGCGACAGGCCCTGCTGGCGGCGGATGTCGTGCTGGGGGATTTCGGAGCGGTGTCCTACTACGCCGCGGCGTTGGGCATCCCCATGCTGCTCGCGGCCGCCGCTCAGGACCGGCTGGACCCGGAAGCCCCGCTCGCGACGTTCGTCCGGGAAGCCCCTCGGCTCGACCCGTACGGCCCGCTGCGGGGTCAACTCGAGGACGTGCTGGCGCGGCATCACCCAGTGGCCGGTGCGGCGGAGTTCGTCAGCTCGGCCCCGGGCAAGTCGGCGGCGCTGCTGCGGAGGCTCTTCTACACGCTGATGGATCTGCCCGAGCCCGCGGCTCCCGCCCTGCTGGAGTCGCTGCCGCTGCCGCCGTACGACCCTCCACCGCGTACAGCTCCCCTGGATGTCCGTGCGCACGTCCGGGGAGCGGACGTCAGGGTCGAGCGCTCCGCGGGGCACCCATACGACGCGGTCGGCGAGAGCCACCTCGCCGTACATGAGGACACCCGGGACCCCGGCAGCCTGGCGCTGGCTGATGTGATCTTCCGTGAGGGGCAGCCGGACGACCCCCGCCTGGGCGGCCCGGAGGAGTGGGCCGCCGAGGTGCTGCACCGGTATCCGCACTGCTCGCTCGCCGGGTATGTGACCGGTCCGCACAGCTGCGCCGTGCGCGCCCGGGAGCACGGTGTGTTCCAGCTGTCGGCAGGCCCGGGAGCGGATGCCGATCCGGCGGCCTACGCCTCCGCGCTGTACGCGTGGCTGGCGGGCGGCGGTGCGGTGGCGCCGGGCGGGACGACGCTCCGGGTGCACGCGGCCGGCCGCGTGCACCCGGTGACGGTGACCCCCGCTACTCCTCCTGCTCGGCCGCCTCGCAGCGCAGCCGAAGACGGGAGAGGTAGCCCAGGTGCGGAGTCGCCCTCTCCGGCCTGAGCAGCCGCTCAGCCTCCCCGATCTTCATCAGGGCTTCGGAGTTCTCACCGGCGTCGTGCAGCGTCTCGGCGAGGTCCGTGAGGGTACGGGCCTGGTTGTACGCCTCTCCCCGCTCCGCGAAGAAGTCCCGCGCGGCCTCCAGGCGAAGGCGGGACTCCGCCAGCTGTCCCAGGCCGCGCAGGGCACGTCCCTGGTGACGCCCGATCAAGGCGAGGGCACGCGGAAGGTCCCGCGCGCCCTCCTGGCCGGGGGTGATCCGCCGGTAGACGCCCTCCGCCTCGACGAACCGCTCGTACGCCGCTTCGTACCGCCATCGGTTCAAGCACAGCAGGCCCAGGAGCTCCACGGCCGACGCCTCGCCCCGTAAGTGGCCCGCGGCGCGCTCGCAGGCGACGGCGGCGCGCACCGCGTGCTCGGCCTCTTCCGACCGTCCCATCTCGCCCAGACAGTGGCCCAGTTGGAAGTGCAGGGCGCCCGCCGTGCGGGAACCCGGCTGATGCTCGTCGGCGCACCGGGCCGCGATCCGCAGGGCGGGCAGCACCTCGTCCCAGTGTCCGGCCTTCAGCTGAAGTGGCCACAGCGCGCGGGCCACTCGCAGCGCCGTGTCGATGTGCTGGTACTCATCCGCCACGGAAACCGCCCGCACCAGGTTCCCGGCCTCGGCCAGCAGGGCCGCCATGCCCTCGGCCTCGTCACCGTACGGAGTGCCCCGCGCGGGTGCGGGCTCGGTCCGCCAGCTCTGGGGCAGGGCGGCGTGGGCGGCGTGCAGCGCCCGGTTCAGCAGCCCGTCGAGCACCCGTGACACCGCCGCGAAGCACTCCGGGATCCCGTGCTCCGGCCCGGCGGCGTCCGCCAGATGGCGGCGCACCTCGGGCCGGAAGCGGTAACGTCCGTCCCCCGCCGGCTCCACCAGCTGCGCGTCCGCCGCTTCGGCGAGCATCCGGGCGGCTTCCTCCTCGGCGACGGCGGCGGCGTCCGAGGCCAGCCGGGCGTCGATCGCGGGCCAGCCGCCCAGCGCGGTCAGCCGGCACAGCCGCGCCGTCTCGGGCCCGAGACGGCGACACGCGTCCTGCGTCATGGCGTGCACCGGATGGTGCCTCGCGGGCTCGTCGGGCGGATCCGGGCAGGGCGGTTCCTCGGTCAGCAGACGCATCGCCGCCGCCTTAAGGGCGAAGGCGTTGCCGGCGCAGGTATCCAGCAGGACGGGCATCCGCGGCTTGGCTCGCGCGACCCTCTCGGGCCCGGCCACCTTCCTCAGCATCCTCAAGCCGTCCCGCTCGCTCAGCGGAGGGACGGCGATGCGCTCCGCCTCCAGCGCGAACGGCGGGCCCGACGCCACCACCAGTAAGAACACCTCCGGCGTGGCCGGAACGAGGTTGCGGACCTGGGCGACCGAGGACGCGTGGTCGATCACCACCAGCGCCCTGCGGCCCGCCGTCAGCCGCCGATAAAGCTGTTCACGTCCCGTCTCGGTCGGTGGAATCCGCTCGGGCTCGATGCCCATCTGCCGCAGCAGGCGCAGCAGGACGGCGGCCGGTTCCGGTCCGTGGTCTCCGGCGGCATCGCGAAGGTCGACATAGAACTGCCCGTCGGGGTACCGCGCGATCTGGGCGGCACCCCAGTGCAGGGCCACCGCGCTGGTGCCGATGCCGGGCGGACCGTGCAGCAGCGCGACCCGTGGCCGCCCGTCGGCGGCGCGGGTCGCCTCCCGCTTCAGCTGCTTGAGGACGGACTCGCGGTCGGTGAAGTCCCGCGTGGCGGGCGGCAGCCCCGCCGCGGGGCGCAGCGCCACTGCCGCGTCCGGCAGGCTCCGCAGCAGCATGGCCCACTCACCGGACCGTGGGCCATCCTCACTCAGGCGCGGATGCATCTGGCGCGCCAGCGCCTCCCACCCCTCCGCGGTGGCGGGCAGCGGCGTCTCGCGGCCCAGGGTCCGTCTCACCAGCGCACCCGTCGACAGAAGCACCTGCTTGCCGACTTCTCCGGCCGCGCCGTTCCCCACCGCCGTGAGGAATGCGGTGAGCGCGCTCACCGTGACGATCTCGATCACACCGGCCCCTCCCCTGGTCCCGGTCCGGTCCCTGGCCGGACTGTATCCCCGCACTGCCTGCCCGGGAAAACCATTCGGCCTCGGTGATCTCGTCCACGACCCGCCTGGTGCGAGCGGGCACGGAGCGGCGGCAGGCGTACGACCACAAGGTAGTCGCCGCCATCGCTTCTGATTTCCTGGAGGAGCCGGCGGCGGCGGAGCGCCACAAGGCGCGGCTGGACGCGAAGCTCAAGGCCGCGCAGGAGGCGGAGGCCGCCCTGGCTGAGGCGAGGGCGGAGGCCGAGGCGGGTGAGGGCGATACCGGATCCATCGACCCGGCCCTCGCGGAGGCGGTGCTCAGCAGGGCGGAGGAGAAGTACGCGGTGTCGATGCGGGAGATCGAGGCCCGGCGGACGGAAGCCGCGAAGCGGCTGGACGGGTTCCTGACGGAGCTGGGCCATGTGTGAGCCCGAGAACGTGCGGCGTCCCTGACTCGCCTGCGCGGTGGAGTCGGCCCGTCGACACGACAGCGAAACCTCGAGGTGGTGGCTGGATGTCACACTCCGGCGGGCTGTCCTGTCACACCTGCGGAAGGCTTCGGAAAGCCTGCGCTCGGCAGCAGCTCGAGTCCAGGTACGACACGATGGAGAGCCCGCCATGGCCCGTATCCCGCTCACCCCGCCCAGCACCCTGCTCAACCGCATCGGCGCCTGGTACTCCCGGCGCACCTACGGCAAGGTGCTCGACCCCGGTCTGGCCGTCGGCCACAATCCGCGGGTGCTGCTGACCTACGGCCGGGCCGAGCGCGGTGCCGCCAAGTGGAACCGCCTCGATCCGGGCCTCAAGCACCTGGCGGTCATGGCCGCGACGGCGAGGATCAACTGCTCGTGGTGCATGGACTTCGGCCACTGGGAGGCCGACACCCTCGGGCTCCCGATGGACAAGATCTCCAAGGTGCCGCGGTGGCGCGACCACCAGGACGTCTTCACCGAGCTGGAGCTGCTCGTCCTGGACTACGCCGAGGCGATGACCGAGACCGAACCCCGCGTCACCGACGAGCTCGCGGCCGCCCTGATCGAGCGGCTCGGTGAGGCGGCGTTCGTCGAACTCACCGCCATGGTCGGCCTGGAGAACTACCGCTCGCGCGTCAACAGCGCCTTCGGCCTGACCAGCCAGGGCTTCTCGGACGCCTGCGAGGTAGCGTCGCGGGCGTGATCGACACGACCACCTTCGAAGAGCACCGGCGGATGCTGTTCGGCATCGCCTACCGCATGCTCGGCTCCGTCGCCGATGCCGAGGACGTGGTGCAGGACGCCTGGCTGCGCTGCAGTCAGGCGTCCACGCCGGTGCACAACCCGGCGGGCTATCTGGCCCGTACGGTCACCAACCTCGCGCTCAGCCGGCTCACCTCGGCCGCCGCCACCCGCGAGCAGTACGTCGGGCCCTGGCTGCCCGAGCCGCTGGTCACCCGGCCGGATATCGGCGAGGAGGTGGAGCTGGCCGAGTCGGTATCGCTCGCCATGCTCGTCGTCCTGGAGACTCTCTCGCCGCTGGAGCGGGCGGTCTTCGTGCTCAAGGAGGTCTTCGGCTTCTCCTTTCGGGAGATCGCCGGAATGCTGGACCGCGGCGAGGCGGCCGTACGGCAGGTGGGCAGCCGGGCCAGGGCCCATGTCCAGGCCCGCAGGCCGCGTTACGACGCCCCGGCGGAGGTGCGGCGGCAGGTCACCGAGGAGTTCCTGGCCGCGTGTCTCGGCGGCGACCTGAACCGGATGATGGAGCTGCTCGCCCCCGATGTGACGGCGTGGAGCGACGGCGGCGGCAAGGTGAAGGCCGCCCTCCGCCCGCAGCGGGGCGCGGAGAAGGTCGCCCGCTTCCTCGCCGCGGTCATCGCCCAGCCGATGGACGACCCCCAGGTCCACGTGGTCGACGTCAACGGCCGGCCGGGACTGCTGCTCACGGTCGCGGGCCGCCCGGACACGGTCGCCTGTGCGGAGGTCGAGGCCGGGCGCATCACGGAGATCCGCATCATCCGCAACCCGGAGAAGCTGCGGCACCTGCCGCCGCCGTAGGCCGCTGGGGGCACCGCACACCGGCGAACAGATCGTCCTCGGGAGTCGCGACATCGACGTGGGACCGGGCCAGGTGGTAGTCCTCAGTGGGCCAGACCTGCCGCTCAACGTCACGGTCATGAAGCATGAACCCGGCGTTCGGGTCGATCTGTGTGGCATGGGCGAGCAGGGCCCGGTCCCTGGTCACGAAGTACTCCGCACACGGCACCCGCGTGGTGATCTCCAGCCCCACCTCGGGCAGTTCGGCCAGCACCTCCCGCATGCCCGAGTCCATGCCCCGCGCGGTCATGGCGTCGTGCAAGGCCTGGAACCAGGGCCGCGACAAGCCGCCCTGGTAGTAGAGCTTCAGGGGGCGCCAGGGCGCGCCCGCCTCGGGATGGCGGCCGGCCTCCCCCGCCGCGTCGAAGGCGGCGACCGTCACCTCATGGGTCCTGATGTGATCCGGGTGCGGATAGCCGCCGGTCTCGTCGTAGGTGACGACCACATGCGGCCGGAAGCTCCGCATCAGCCCCGCCAGGCGCCCGGCCGCCTCCTCCAGCGGCGCGAGCGCGAAGCACCCCTCGGGCAGCGGCTCGCCCGGCCCCGGGAGCCCCGAGTCGACGAACCCCAGGAAGTGCTGCCGTACGCCAAGGATCCGGCGGGCCTCGGCCATCTCGTCGCGCCGGATCGCGGCGAGGTTCTCCCGCACGCCGGGGCGGTCCATGGCGGGGTTGAGCACATCGCCACGCTCCCCTCCGGTGCAGGTGACCACCAACACCTCCACCCCCTCGGCGGCGTATTTGGCCAGCGTGGCCGCGCCCTTGCTGGACTCGTCGTCGGGGTGGGCGTGCACGCTCATCAGACGCAGGTTCAAACGCGCTCCTGGGAATGGCTCGTGGTGACTGAGTGACTGAGTGACTGACGGACTGAGTGACTGACGGACAAAAAAATAGCCCGAACCCAAATTTAGGTCAACAACAATCTTAGGATCGCCCATGCGAGGATGGGTGCCATGACAGCAGGACTGCGTGAGCTGAAGAAGCGGCAGACGCGCCAGATGATCTCCGACACCGCGACCAGGCTCTTCATGGAGCGCGGCTTCGAGGCGGTGACGATCGCCGAGATCGCGACGGCCGCCCAGGTGGCCAAGATGACGGTCACGAACTACTTCCCGCGCAAGGAAGACCTGGCCCTCGACTACCACGAGACCATCACCACCGCCCTGGCCCGGACGGTCGCGGACCGCCCGACCGGCGAATCCGCCCTGACCGCGCTGCGCCGCGCATATCTGGCCGCGGTCGAGCGTCACGACCCCGTCGTCGGCTTCTCCAGCCCGGAGTTCGCCCGCATGCTCGCCGACAGCCCCACCCTGACCGCGAGACTCCGCGAACTCC
>NZ_JAAAYH010000101.1:0-23917 GCF_018035285.1 Streptomyces sp. MK37H
AGCCATGGCTGCTGTCCGCCTTGAAGCCGCGGTTGAGCACCCCGTGAGCATCGCGCGCCCGTCATCGCACAACAGCACCGTACGGGCGGTGATGTTGCGGTGGACCCAGCCGTGGGCGTGCAGGGCGCGCAGCGCGGTGAGGATGTCGTTGGCGACCTCGGCGGCGCGGTGCGGGGACAGCGTGCCCTCCGCGAGCAGCGCGGCCAGCGGGCGGCCGGAGACCAGTTCGCTGACGATCCACAGGCTTCCGGCCTCCGCGAAGACATGGAAGACCTGGCCGAGCCGGGGATGGTCGGGGATCTGCGCGGCGGATGTCGCCGCCGCGATGGCGCGCCGGACGGCCGGGTCACCGCCGCCCCGGCCCGTACGCCCGGCACCGGTGAACGTGCCGTTCCGCCCCGACGGCCCATCGCCCCACCGCGCGTCGTCGTCCACGACTTCCGCGTCGATGACCTCCGGCAGCGGTATCTGCCGCAGATGGACTTCCTGTCCGCTGTAGGTGTCGAAGGCGCGGGTCTCGACGAGTTCGTACTCGTCGGCGGGCGGCAGGGGCAGGCGATAGCGGTCGGCCAGCACCCGGCCCGCGTACTCCTCCACGACGCCTCCCCAAGCGCGCGACCAACGCCGCCCTCAGCGGTCAGCGCAGCCTGAAACCCTTCAAATATGGTCGTTTTGGCGGGTTCCTGCGGCTGCGCACAGTCTAGGGCCTCTCACGATACGTGCCCGAACGACGCTTCGCCGACAGGAGTGTTCAGTCCGTAATCTTGAACGTGTCGAAAGCGGCCTGCCGGAGGGTGGCGCACTCCTTGTCGTCCCACTTGCTCGCCTCGCAGGTGATCAATATGGCGAAGCCATGGCTGCTGTCCGCCTTGAAGCCGCGGTTGAGCACCCGGACCCGCTTGCCGTCCTGGTCGCGCTCGAACTCCCAGTCCGCGACGGTCGGATAGCCCCGCCAGTCCACCGACTTGATGCCGAGGCCCTTGTAGCCGGACATGGTGCGGCGGGCGTTCTCCTCGCCCTTGCGCCAGTCCGCCTCCGCGTCAGACTTCGGCGCGTCGGTGAAGTCGATCTGAATACGCGGAATGCTGGACCCGCCGTAATACTTACGGCTTCCGGAATAGCTTCCGGAGTGGACCGACCAGCCCTCCGGCATGGCCATGCTGAACGGGAAGTCGGAGCTCTTGACGGTCTTGTAGCCGTCGGGCAGGCCGCCCTTACCGCCGTCGCCCTTGCCCTTACCGCTGTTGTCGCCGCTTCCGCCGCCCTTGCCCGAGTTGTCGTCCGAACCCTTGGAGGCGTCCGGCTGACCGCTCTGCTTGCCGCCGGAAGTCCCCGCCTTCGGCGACTCGCCCGCCGACTGGCCGGTCTTGTCGGTGCCCTTGCCCTGGTCCTCCTTGGAGCCGCCCGAGGCTCCGGCGGAGGCGGACTTGTCGCCGCCGGAGGAGCCCTTGGCGTTGTCGCCGCCGTCCCCGCCGTCGTTCAGGACGACGGCGAGCACGGTGGCCACGATGGCGAGCACCACGACCACCGCGATGATGATCAGCGTGCGCTTGGGGATCACATCGGTGATCGGGGCGCGCGGCGGCAGCAGGGAAGGCCGCGGGGTGGGCGCGGCCTCGGGCGTCGCGGCGTCCGACGCAGAGCCCGCGGCTCCGGAGCCCGCCGCTCCAGACGTCGCCCCGGACTTCACGCCCGACGCCGACGCCGACGCCGACGCCGACTCCGACTCCGGCTTCGCCTCGCTCTCGTCCCCCGTCTTCTTCGAGGCCGCGGCGGCAGCCGCGTTGCGCACCGACTTCAGCGCGCCGCGCCTGCGCTCCGCGACGGCCGTGTCCTTGGCCTCGGCGGCGGCCTCGTCCTCCTTCGACGGGGCGGGCGGCAGGCTCATCGTGCGGGTCGCGTCGGCGGGGGCCTTGGTGACCTCGGGCCCGTTCACCACGTGCTCCAGCAGCGCCCGCGCCCCAGCCTCGTCGAGCCGCCGGTCCGGGTCCTTGGTGAGCAGGCCGTAGATGACCTCCTCCAGCGGGCCCGCGTTCTTCGGCGGCTCCACCGGCTCGGTCATGACGGCCGTCAGGGTCGCTATGGCCGTGCTCTTGTCGTACGGCGGCACGCCCTCCACCGCCGCGTACAGCAGCCCGCCCAGCGACCACAGGTCGGCCGGCGGGCCGGGCTTGTGGCCACGGGCCCGCTCCGGGGAGATGTAGGAGGGCGCGCCGACGAGCATGCCGGTCGAGGTCACCGACGGGTCGCCCTCGACCTGGGCGATGCCGAAGTCGGTGAGGACGACGCGGCCGTCGTCCGAGATCAGCACGTTGGAAGGCTTCACATCGCGGTGCAGGATGCCCGCCTGGTGGGCGGCGCGCAGCACATCGAGGACGGCGAGCCCGACCTCGGCGGCGCGCTTGGGGGTCAGCGGGCCGTCGTCGCGGACGACGTCGGCGAGCGAGCGGCCCTCGATGAGCTCCATGACGATCCACGGGCGGTCGTCCTCGTCGACCACGTCGTAGACGGTGACGGCGCCGTTGCTGCGGATCCGGGCGATCGCCTTCGCCTCGCGCAGCGTGCGGGTGATGAGCCGTCTCTTCTCGTCCTCCTCCACGCTGGACGGGAAGCGCAGCTCCTTGACCGCGACCGTACGGCCGAGGGTCTGGTCACTCGCACGCCAGACCGTGCCCATGCCGCCCTGACCGAGAATCTCCCCGAGCCGGTACCGCCCGGCGAGGAGGCGCCCAGTCGAACCCTGCGTCTTCTCAGCCTCCGACATGCGACCCCTCTGCAAATCTACCCACCCTGAACCCACCCTGGGAGAGCGTCCATTGTCTCTCATCCGCGGACCCGGAACCGCCCCGGGTCCGGGGCGCGGCGTGGCGGCCACCGCGGTACCTGCGACCATCTGGAAGTACGCAGGAAACGGAGGTCCGTGTCATGCCCATCTCCGCCATACGATGGCACAGGCGGAGCCGTATGCCGACCGCCGTGGCGCTCACGACCGCCCTCGCACTCGTCCTGTCCGGCTGCGGCGCGGCGGCCACGGAACCGGGCCGGGACGCGGACCCGCGGGCGAGCGCGAGCCCGGGCGCCGAGGGCGGTCGTGACGGCGTCCTGCGCGCCGCCGTACGGCGGTTGGCGGCACAGGGCGACGCGCCGGGGGCCGCGGTGCTCATCCGCCGGGAGGGCGGCGGCACGCGGTATCTCGCCTCGGGGGTCGCGGACGTCCGCACCGGACGCCGGATCCACCGGAACGACCACTTCCGGGCGGGCAGCCTCACCAAGACCGTCATCGCGGCGGTGACGCTGCGTCTTGCCGCCCAGAGGCGGCTCGGCCTCGGCGACACGGTGGAGGAGCACCTCCCGGGGCTGGTGCGCGGCCAGGGCAACGACGGCCGGACCATCACGATCCGTCAGCTTCTGAACCAGACCAGCGGGCTGTTCGACTACACCGCGGACCCGGTGCTGGCGCGTCAGCTGTCCGCCGCGGCGGCCCGCACCCGCACCCCCGCCTCCCTGGTGCGGACCGCCGTCGCGCACCGCCCGTACTTCGCGCCCGGGGCCGGCTGGCGCTACTCCAACACCAACTACGTGCTGCTGGGCATGGTGGTACGGCGGGTCACCGGCCGCTCCTACGCGGCCGAGGCCCGGCGCGACGTGCTCGCCCCCCTGCGGCTGCACGGCACCTCCTTCCCCGGCGCCCGCACCACCCTCCCGGACCCGCACGGCCGCGCGTACACGCGGGACGGCGGGGCCGGGGACGGCGGCGCCCGGCGCGATGTCACCGACCTCAACCCCTCCTCGGCGGGGGCCGCGGGGGAGCTGATCTCCACGCTGGACGATCTGACCCGCCTCCTCCCCGGGCTGCTGCGCGGCAAGGTCGTGCCCCGGGCCGAGCTGCGGCAGATGCGGAACACCTCCGCCTCCGACGGCCGCTACGGCATGGGGCTGTTCCCGGTGCGGCTGGCGTGCGGGGTGACGCTGTGGGGCCACAACGGCGAGATCAACGGCTCGTACGCGCTGGCCGTGACCGCTCCCGACGGCCGCCACAGCCTCGCCTACCGGCTCAACAGCACCGCCGCCTCCGGTCTGACCGCCGAAACGTCCCTGCTCGAGGCCGAGTTCTGTCCTCGCCGGCAGGACACGCGACCTCCTCCTACAGCGGGATGATGTCCGGCTACAGCGGGATGATGTCCGGCGCGCCCAGCCGGGCCGCGTCCGCCGTCAGATCGTCCGGCTGACGCTGCGACTCGCGCTCCGCCTCCACCCGCTTCTCGTAGTGCTGGACCTCCCGGTCGAGCTGGTCCTCGGCCCAGCCCAGCACCGGCCCCATCAGCTCGGCCACCTCACGGGCGCAGCCCGTACCGCGGTCGAAGGTCTCGATCGAGATGCGGGTGCGGCGGGTGAGGACGTCGTCCAGATGGCGGGCCCCCTCGTGCGAGGCGGCGTAAGAGACCTCGGCGCGCAGATAGTCCTCCGCCCCGGCCAGCGGCTTCCCCAGCGAGGCGTCGCCCGCGATCAGGTCCAGCACCTCCTGCGTCGCCGAGCCGTAGCGGTTGAGCAGATGCTCGATCCGCGCCGCGTGCAGCCCGTACTGCCGGCCGATCCGCTCCCGGGCGTTCCACAGCGCCTTGTAGCCGACGGCGCCGACCAGCGGGATCTCCTCGGTGACACAGGGCCCGACCCGGCGGTCGAGGCCGTGCACCGCCTCGTCCACGGCGTCCTTGGCCATCACCCGGTACGTGGTGTATTTGCCGCCCGCGACCACCACCAGGCCCGGCACCGGATGGGCGACGGTGTGCTCGCGGGAGAGCTTGCTGGTGGCGTCCGACTCCCCGGCCAGCAGCGGGCGCAGCCCGGCGTAGACGCCCTCCACGTCATCGCGGGTCAGCGGCACCGCGAGGACCTCGTTGACATGCTCCAGCAGATAGTCGATATCGGCGCTGGAGGCGGCCGGATGGGCCTTGTCCAGGTCCCAGTCGGTGTCCGTGGTGCCGATGATCCAGTGCCTGCCCCAGGGGATCACGAACAGCACGCTCTTCTCAGTGCGCAGTATCAGCCCGGTCGTGGAGTGGATGCGGTCCTTGGGGACCACCAGGTGGATGCCCTTGGAGGCCCGGACGTGGAACTGGCCGCGCTCCCCGATCAGCGCCTGGGTCTCGTCGGTCCACACCCCGGTGGCGTTGACCACCTGCCGGGCGCGGACCTCGAACTCGCCGCCCTGCTCCAGGTCGTGCACCCGGGCGCCGACCACGCGCTCGCCCTCCCGCAGGAAGCCGACCACCCGCGCGCGGTTGGCCACATGGGCGCCGTACTTCGCCGCCGTGCGCACGAGTGTGGCGACATAGCGGGCGTCGTCCATCTGGGCGTCGTAGTACTGCAACGCCCCGACCAGCGCGTCCTTCTTGAGGCAGGGGGCGACGCGCAGCGCCCGACCGCGGCTCAGATGGCGGTGGGCGGGCAGTCCGCGGCCGTGCCCGGAGGAGATCGACATGGTGTCGTAGAGCGCGACGCCCGAGCCCGCGTAGAGCCGCTCCCAGACCCGGTGTTTCAGCGGATACAGGAACGGCACGGGCTTGACCAGGTGCGGTGCGATCCGCTCCAGCAGCAGCCCGCGCTCCTTGAGCGCCTCGCGCACCAGTGCGAAGTCGAGCATCTCCAGATAGCGCAGTCCGCCGTGGATCAGCTTGCTGGACCGGCTGGAGGTCCCGGAGGCCCAGTCCCGCGACTCGACCAGACCGGTCTCCAGGCCCCGCGTCGCGGCGTCCAGCGCGGTGCCCGCGCCGACCACTCCGCCGCCCACGACCAGCACATCGAGCTCACGGTCCGCCATCCGGGCCAGCGCCTCGCCGCGCTCGGCCGGTCCCAGTGCCGGTGTTTTCACCGCTGCCTCCCGTTGTGATCGACGCCACGCCGCCCTGCCGATTTTCCTGGCTTTCTCCCCTCCGTGCCATGCCGCTGCTCCGGCCATCGACGCGACACCGTGTCAACACCCCTCACCAATACTGAATACGAGTCATATTTCCGCTTAGTCTGCCTTTGCGCCATCGGACATCGTCCCGGGAAGGACGACACGACGTCATGCCCGCAGATCTCGCCGTCATCGGACTCGGTCATCTCGGTATTCCTCTCGCCCGGGCGGCCACCGCCGCCGGCGTCCGCACCGTCGGCTACGACCCCGATCCGCGCGCGGCCCACGACCTCCGGGCCGGACGGCTGCCCGCCGGCTCGGGCGAGGGCCTGCTCTCCGCCGCCGAGCTGCGCCGGATGGCCTCCCAGGGCTTCCGGATCACCGCCGACCCCGCCGAGCTCGGCCGCGTCCGCACCGCTGTGATCTGCGCCCCGACCCCGCTCGGGGACGACCGCAGACTGGATCTGTCGGCGGTCGGCGAGGCGGCCCGTACGCTCGCGGCGAGGCTGCGCCCGCACACCACCGTTCTGCTGGAATCGACCGTGTACCCCGGCACCACCGAGGAATTCCTCCGTCCGCTTCTCGAGGAGGGATCCGGGCTGCGGGCCGGGCGCGACTTCCACCTCGCCTACTCCCCCTGCCGCCACGACCCGGGCAACCGCGCCCACGGCCCCGCCAACACCCCCAAGGTCATCGGCGGCCTCACCCCCGCCTGCACCGAGGCGGCCGCCGCCTTCTACGGGCGGTTCACCGAGAAGGTCGTCCGGGCCCGCGGCACGCGCGAGGCAGAGACGGTCAAGGTCCTGGAGACCAATTACCGGCACGTCAACATCGCCCTGGTCAACGAGATGGCGGTGTACTGCCATGACCTCGGCGTCGATGTGTGGGACGTGGTCCGCTGCGCCGAGACCAAGCCGTTCGGCTTCCAGTCCTTCCGGCCCGGCCCCGGCGTCGGCGGCCACGGCGTACCGGTCGACCACGGCCATACGGCCGACCCGCAGCGCGGCCTCGGCATCCCGCTGCGCATGGTGGAGCTCGCGCAGCAGGTCAACGGGCGGATGCCGGGCTATGTCACGCGCCGCTGCACGGCCCTGCTCAACGAGTACGGGAAGTCGGCGCGCGGCGCGCACGTGCTGCTGCTGGGCGTCGGCTACAAGGCCGACATCGCCGACGCGGAGGGCTCGCCCGCACGGGAGATCGCCTCCCGGCTGATCGAGCTGGGCGCCCGGCTCAGCTACCACGATCCGTACGTCACGCGCTGGCGGGTGCTGGGGCGCGCGGTGGAGCGCGCCGACTCGGTGTACGAGGCGGCGGCCGACGCCGACCTGACCGTCCTGCTCCAGCCGCACCGCACCTACGACCTCCAGGGGCTGTCGGTGAAGGCCCAGCTGCTGCTGGACACCCGGGGGGCGGGACCGGCGGGGACGGCGCATCGGCTGTGAGAGCCGCCCGGCCCGGGTTCAGGCCCCGCCGTCATCGGCTCCGCGTACGCCGCAGCCGGAACGCGACCGCCAGCACGATCAGCGCCGTCCCGCCCAGCACGAAGATCACCGCTCCCGACGGCACCGACCGCACATCCGCCGTGAACATCATCGGCGCGCCCCACGGCCTGCCGTCGGTGGTGGTGTAGAGCTGGGCGGTCAGCCGCACCGGCCCGTTCGCGTACGCCTCCACCCGGATCCGCACCGTACGGCTCACCGCGCGCGCCGCCTGGACCGGCATCGCGCGGTCCCGGGCGGTCAGCCGCTCGGGGCGGCTGGAGAGGACCCGGAGCTCCACCCCGGTGAGGTCCTGCTGGAGACCGTTGTCGACGGTGACCGGGATAGTCGCCGAGCCCCCGGTCACCATCACCGTGGACTTCGGCACCAGCCGCACCGACGCGATCGAGGCGGTCAGATAGCGGGACACCCCCCGCTGGTACGAGGCCGCGTCCGCCGGGTCGGCGCGCCAGGCGGTCGCCACGGAGCGGGCCAGCGCGGCCCGTACGGACGCGGCGGTGGCCCGCGCGTCCGACAGCACCTTGACCAGGGCGCGCATCCGCAGCCGGTCCCGGGCCACCGCCGCGAGCCGGGAGGGCGGCAGCTCGGAGGCGTGGCGCGCGAGCGGATAGCCGTCGAAGCCCCGCAGCCGCCCCGCCGTGGGCTTGCGCAGCGCGGCCGCGAACCCGGCCGGCTCCAGCCAGCCCGCCTTACGGCCCTCGGCCACCACCGTGAGCAGCACCCGGCCGACCGCGAGCGGCATCCGGCGCGGCGGCACCATGACCAGCTCGCGGCGGGCGTACGGCAGCTCCCGCGTGGCCGTAAGGGTCTCGGCGAGCAGCCGCTGGCGCAGCAGCAGCCGGGCGGGCGCGCCGGAGGCGCCCGCGGCCGGGTGGCTCGCGAAGAGCTGGGACGCGATCGCCGCGTCGTAGCGCAGCGCGGTCGTGCCGCCCTCGAGCGAGACGGCGCCGTCGTCGGTGGCCCCTTCCGAGACCAGCTCACCGGCGGAGGCCACCCCGGCGCCCGAGGCGAGCACCGTGTCCAGGCCGAGCCTCTTGGCGTACCGGGCGATCCCGTCGTCCAGCTCGCCGCCCGCGGGCCAGCCCACACCGGCGCGCGCGTGGACGCCCAGCGCCCGGTCCACCACGCTCCGGCCGGTGCGCGAGGCCCGGCGCAGCAGCCCGGCGAGCGGGGCGCCGCCGCCGCGCGCGAGCGAGGCCAGATCCGGGTCCGCGTACGGCAGCGCGATCACCTCCCGGCCCCGGACCGCCGCCCGGAGCGCGGCCAGCCAGCCCGCCGCCGCCTCGCCGCCCTTCCCCTCGGTGGCCTGCTGCGGATCGGTGTCACCGGGCGTACGGGCCACCCGGTAGCCGGCGGCCATGGCCCGCGCCTGGACGATCAGATCCGGATCGAGCACCCACGTGACCGGCTGCCCCCTGCCCATCTCCACCAGCCGCCGCAGCCGCCCGCCCGGCCCGAAGGCGGCGGTCAGCTGGTCGTCGCGGAAGACCGGCTCCACGCTGTCCTGGGTGCGCAGGGTCAGCGCCTCCATCCGCGGGGTGTCCAGCACCGGCCACAGCACGGTGGTGCGCAGCGGCTCCAGCCGGGTGGCGTCGGGATACGCGGACAGATGGGTGCGGGTCAGCCCGAGCACGGTCCCGGCGCCCGCGCCGTCCGCGCGGACGACGTGCACGGTGAGCGCGTACGCCCCGGCCCCGTCCAGCTCCAGGTCGGGGACGGGCACGGTGAGCCGGAAGCCGCGCTCGGCGCCGGTGGGCAGCGGGGCGAGACGGGCCGTGCGGTCGGCCACCTCGGGGCCGTCGGCCCGGGTCAGGGGCGTACGACGGGCCACGGTGGCGAGCCCGCCCCGGGTGTCGATCGCCCCGAAGGCCCCGATCCGCACGCCGATCCGCGCGGCCCCGACCCGCCGCCCGGAGGTATTGGTGACCCGCCCACTGATCCTCAGCTCGCCGCCCTGACGGATCACGGCAGGGGTGAGAGAGGCCAGCTCGACGGATACGGGGTACCGGCGGGAGGGGGCGTGGGCCCTGGGGGCGCCGTCAGGTCCACGGCCGTGCGGCGTGGCGGCGCCATGAGCCCCGCGGCCGTCCGCCGGGGCGGCACCGTCGTAAGGCCCACGGCCCTCCGGCGCGCCGCCGCGAGCCCCCCGGCCGTCCACGGGGGCAGGGCGGTGAGCCCCGCGGCCCTGCTCCGCCGTCAGGCCCTGCGCCGCCGTGGCGCCCTGCGCCGCCGTGGCGCCCTGCGCCGCCGTGACGCCGTGAGCCCCCCGGCCGTTCGCCGGGGCGGCGCTGTGAGCCCTGCGGCCCCGCGCCACCGTGGCCCCATGAGCCCCGCGGCCCCGCGCCGTCGTGGCCCCATGAGCCCCGCGGCCCTGCGGCGTGGCCCCATGAGCCCCCCGGCCGTCCGCCGGAACGGCTCCGTACGGCACGCGGCCCTGCGCCGTCGCCATGGCCGCGCCATAGACCTTCCGGCCGTCCGCCAGGACCATCGCGGCTGCCCCGGCGGGCGTCGACAGGATGGAGGTGATCGCGACCAGGATCGTGGTGACGGTCGCGACGACCACCCGCCGGTACGTCCTGCCGCGCCCCACGACCACCGCCTCGACGCCCGCGCCTGCCGTCCGCCCGCGCCGCACGGGACCGACGCGGTGTCACCAGCCCACCACGCCGGGGACGATGCCGCACGCTCAGGGCCGCCGCCCCGGGGAGACCCGCCGGGCCGCCCCGGGGCGTCCTCAGCAGATCGCGGGAATCGGCCGCGGTTCGAACGGCGCCCCGAAGCGGCACGGGACTGTGTCGATGTGCGGCTCCGCCGCGGCTGCGTCGTATGCGGCTCCGCCGCGTGGGACCAGCCACGACGGCGCCGCAAGACGATCGGCGGCATGTCAGGGCATTCCCAGCGGAGCGCTTGGGCGTCACACCCGCACGGCGTCCGGCCGACGAGGCCGTGCGTCCATCGCGGTGCGGAGCGAGGCGAAGTCCTCCACGCAGCGGCCGGTGCCGATGGCCACGCAGTCCAGCGGGTCGTCGGCCACCAGCACCGGGATGTTCAGCTCGCGCCCCAGCCGTACGTCCAGGCCGCGCAGCAGGGCCCCGCCGCCGGTCAGCACGATGCCGCGGTCCATGATGTCGCCCGCCAGCTCCGGCGGGGTCTCGTCGAGCGTGGCCCGTACGGCCGCGACGATGCTGTCCACCGGCTCGGCGAGGGCGTGCCGCACCTCGTCCGAGGTCAGTTCGAGCACCCTGGGCAGCCCGGTCGCCTGGTCCCGGCCGCGGATGGCGCAGCGGTCCGGCGGCAGCAGCGCCTGGGTGTCCTCGTTGTCCTCGCTCTGGCCCGGGATGAACACCTCGACATTCCGCTCGGGCCGCCGGACGGACTCCGAGACCCGCGGTACGGACAGCGGCCCGGTGGGCGAGGCGGAGCCGATGGAGACCTTGATCTGCTCCGCGGTCCGCTCACCGATCGCCAGCGCGTACTGCTTCTTCACATAGGAGCTGATCGCGACGTCCATCGCGTCGCCCGCGGTGCGCACCGACCGCGCGGTGACGATGCCGCCCAGCGAGACCACGGCGACCTCCGTCGTACCGCCGCCGATGTCGACGACCATGCAGCCGGTCGGCTCGCTCACCGGCAGCCCCGCGCCGATCGCCGCCGCGATGGGCTCCTCGACCAGATGCACCTGACGCGCCCCGGCCTGGGTGGCGGCCTCCATCACCGCGCGCCGCTCGACGCCGGTGATCCCGGAGGGCACACAGACCACCACACGGGGACGGCCGAGCCGGCGGCTGCCCATGACCTTCTTGATGAAGTACCGCAGCATGCGCTCGGCGATCTCGAAATCGGCGATCACGCCATCGCGCAGCGGCCGCACGGCGACGATGTTCGTCGGCGTCCGCCCCATGGTCTCCTTGGCCGCCGAACCCACCGACAGCACACTGCCGTCAACTGTGTTCACGGCCACAACTGACGGCTCATTGAGCACGATGCCCCTGCCCCGGACGTACACCAGTGTGTTGGCGGTACCGAGGTCGATACCCATGTCACGCCCATTGAACGACTTGTTCTGCGCCATAAGTTGACATTATTGCTTATGCCGGATTCTGTCCCGGCACTGATGTCATTCGCACCACCGTGCGGCCATGCCGCTGCTACCTTGCGGACATGATCGCGCCCGCTTCCTCCGCAGCTCAGGCCCCACGGCCGGCCCGTGGCCTCGCGGCGGGCATCGCGGCGGCCCTGCTCGGAGCCCTGGTTTTCGGCTTCATCCAGGGCAAGATCGGCCACCGTGGCCAGGAGGTCGGCTACTGGGCGCTGTGCATCGGGCTGTTGACCGGCGCCGCGCTGGGCAAGCTGGGCGGCCGGGCGCCGCTGCTGGCGCTCGTCGGCATACCGCTGGCCGTGGTCAGCGTCTCGCTGGCGCAACTGATCGGCGTCGCGGTGCTGATGGGGGACGAGAGCTCCTGGCCCACCACCGACACCCTGGTCGAGCACTTCGGCCTGGTGGCGGACTACTGGCGCGATCGCATCCTGGGGCGCAACGACATCACCTTCTACGCGGTGGCGGGAGCGGAAAGTTACCTCGTCGCGAAGCGCATCACCGAATAGCGGCGACGAATCCCCATATGCCGGGCCAACGTGTCTCCGTCCGGTCCCAGCCATGTCACGGACGTCAGACACGACTTGTCTGATTGTCATGCCTGCCTGTTAGTTTTATGGCTCGAAAGTTTCCTTCCGCGTTCCCAGCCCGCAGCCGCTCATCAGCCGAGCTGTCCCCGGAACGCGGTCTCAACACCTTCATCCCCGGGGGAATTCCATGAGCCAGAACTGGCAGCAGCCACAGCAGCCAGGCGGGTACCCGCAGCAGCCGGGTGGCTATCCGCAGCAGCCCGCCCCGCCCCAGCAGGCGGGTGGGTACGGCTCCGCGCAGCAGCCCGGCTACGGCTACCCGCAGGGCCAGCCGCAGCAGCCCCAGCAGCCTCAGCCGCAGTACGGCGGGGGCTTCCCGCCGCCCGCGCCGCCGGCCGGCCGCCCGGGCAACCCGCTGCTGGCGGTGGGTGCCGCTCTCGTGGCCACGGTCGTCGGCGCGTTCCTCTACGCGTTCCTGCTGAGCGCGATGGCGGACACGGACAAGACCCCGCCGGAGGTCACGCAGTTCGCGTACGCCGGCGTGGTCGTCGGCGCGCTCATCGGTCTGGCGGTCGCCAAGCTGGGCGGCCGCAACACGGGGCTGTGGGTGGTCGGCGCGGTGCTGGCTCTGGCCGCGGTGTTCCTCGGCGAACTCTACGGCTACGCCATGATCCTGCACGATGTGATGAGCAACTACGCCGACAAGATCGGCGGCGGCGCCAGCAGCCAGGTGCTCTCCTCGAACGAGATCTTCTTCGACCACTTCAGCGACCTGTGGAAGTCGTGGAAGGAAGACTCCGACGCGCTGACCTACATCTTCATGGCGCTCGCGCCGGTCGCCGCGGTCAGCACCGCCTACCGGATCAGCAACCGCTGAGCCCACGAGCAGCACAGCAAGGGGAAGGCCTCGACCGCCTCGCGGTCGGGGCCTTCCCCTTGCTGAACCGGTTGCTGAACCGGCTTGTGAGGAACGCTCAGCGCTTGTCGCGGGCCGACGGGGCGACCGTGACCTCGACCCGCTGGAACTCCTTCAGCTCCGAATAGCCGGTCGTGGCCATCGCGCGGCGCAGCGCGCCGAAGAAGTTCATCGAGCCGTCGGTGGTGTGCGAGGGGCCGAGGAGGATTTCCTCGGTGGAGCCCACCGTGCCCAGGTTCATCCGCTTGCCGCGCGGCACCTCGTCATGCACGGCCTCCATGCCCCAATGGTGACCGCGGCCCGGCGCGTCCGTGGCCCGGGCCAGCGGGGAGCCCATCATCACCGCGTCCGCGCCGCAGGCGACGGCCTTCGGCAGATCGCCGCTCCAGCCCACGCCGCCGTCGGCGATCACATGCACATAGCGGCCGCCGGACTCGTCCATGTAGTCCCGGCGGGCGGCGGCGACATCGGCGACCGCCGTGGCCATCGGCACCTGGATGCCCAGCACATTGCGGGTGGTGTGCGCGGCGCCGCCGCCGAAGCCCACCAGCACACCGGCCGCGCCGGTGCGCATCAGGTGCAGCGCGGCCGTGTAGGTGGCGCAGCCGCCCACGATCACCGGAACGTCCAGCTCATAGATGAACTGCTTGAGGTTGAGCGGCTCGGCGGCGCCGGAGACATGCTCGGCGGAGACCGTGGTCCCGCGGATCACGAAGATGTCGACCCCCGCGTCCACCACGGCCTTGGAGAACTGCGCCGTGCGCTGCGGGGACAGGGCGGCGGCGGTCACCACGCCCGCGTCCCGCACCTCCTTCAGGCGCTGCCCGATCAGCTCCTCCTTGATCGGCTCGGCGTAGATCTCCTGCATCCGGGTGGTCGCGGTGCGCTCGTCCAGCTCGGCGATCTCCGCCAGCAGCGGCTCCGGGTCCTCGTAACGGGTCCAGAGCCCCTCGAGGTTGAGCACCCCGAGGCCGCCGAGCTCACCGATGCGGATCGCGGTGCGGGGCGAGACCACCGAGTCCATCGGCGCGGCCAGGAAGGGCAGCTCGAAGCGGTAGGCGTCGATCTGCCAGGCGATCGAGACCTCCTTCGGGTCCCGGGTGCGACGACTCGGCACAACGGCGATGTCGTCGAACGCGTACGCCCTGCGGCCGCGCTTGCCGCGCCCGATCTCGATCTCAGTCACGTGGGTGCCTTTCCCTGTTCACGAACAGCCGTCCCAGTATCCCTGCCCGCACCGTCGCAAGGTCGCCCGGGTGAACGGCGCGGATCAGCTGACAGCGTGGATCAACGGACAGCGCGGATCAACGGCCGGAGTAGTTCGGCGCCTCGGTGGTCATCTGGATGTCATGCGGGTGGCTCTCCTTGAGGCCCGCCGCGGTGATCCGCACAAAGCGGCCCTTCTCCTTCAACTCCGCCACATTGGCCGAGCCGACATAGCCCATCGACGCCCGCAGACCGCCCACCAGCTGGTGCGCGACCGAGGCCAGCGGACCGCGGTAGGGCACCTGGCCCTCGATGCCCTCGGGGACCAGCTTGTCCTCGGACAGGACGTTGTCCTGGAAGTAGCGGTCCTTGGAGTACGAGCGGGCCTGGCCACGCGTCTGCATCGCGCCCAGGGAGCCCATGCCCCGGTAGGACTTGAACTGCTTGCCGTTGATGAAGACCATCTCGCCCGGCGACTCCTCGCAGCCGGCCAGCAGGCTGCCCAGCATCACGGTGTCCGCACCGGCCGCGATCGCCTTGGCGATGTCGCCCGAGTACTGCAGACCGCCGTCGCCGATCAGCGGCACCCCGGCGGCGTGACAGGCGCGGGCGGCCTCGTAGATCGCCGTCACCTGCGGCACGCCGATGCCCGCGACCACGCGCGTGGTGCAGATCGAGCCCGGGCCGACGCCGACCTTGACCCCGTCCACACCCGCGTCGATCAGCGCCTGGGCGCCGTCCCTGGTGGCGACATTGCCGCCCACCACATCGACCGCGATATTGGACTTGATCTTGGCGATCATGTCGAGGATGCCCCGGCTGTGGCCGTGCGCGCTGTCCACGACCAGGAAGTCGGCCCCGGCCTCGACCAGCGCCTGCGCCCGCTCGTACGACTCGTCGCCGACGCCGACGGCGGCGCCGACGACCAGCCGGCCACCCGCGTCCTTCGCCGCATGGGGGTACTGCTCGGCCTTCACGAAGTCCTTGACCGTGATCAGACCCTTGAGCACACCCGCGTCGTCGACCAGCGGCAGCTTCTCGATCTTGTGGCGGCGCAGCAGCTGCATCGCGTCCTCGCCGGAGATCCCCACCTTGCCGGTGACCAGCGGCATCGGGGTCATGACCTCGCGGACCTGACGGCCCCGGTCGACCTCGAAGGCCATGTCACGGTTGGTGACGATGCCGAGCAGCTTGCCCACGGCGTCCGTGACCGGCACACCGCTGATGCGGAACTTCGCGCACAGCGCGTCCGCCTCGTGCAGCGTGGCGTCCGGCCGGACCGTGATCGGGTCGGTGACCATGCCGGACTCCGACCGCTTGACCAGGTCGACCTGGTTGGCCTGGTCCTCGATGGACAGATTGCGGTGCAGCACGCCCACGCCGCCCTGCCGGGCCATGGCGATGGCCATCCGGGACTCGGTGACCTTGTCCATGGCGGCGGACAGCAGCGGCACATTCACCCGGACGTTCCGGGAGACCCTGGACGAGGTGTCGACCGCGTTCGGCAGCACCTCGGAGGCGCCCGGCAGCAGCAGCACGTCGTCGTACGTCAGCCCGAGCATGGCGAACTTCTCAGGCACTCCGTCGACGTTGTCAGTCATGACACCCTTCCAATGGTCTTGCCCCAGCGCGGACTCCCATGCTAACGGGCTCCCCGAGTGCCTCATTCCGCCCTGTGGATAACTTCTCAGCGACCTGCTGAATGCGGAAGGCACAACAAGGTAACGAGCCGGTCAGAACTCCGGTGGGCCCGGGGCTCACTGCTCGGCGAGCGCGCGCAGCCTGCTCAGCGCCCGGTGCTGGGCGACCCGCACCGCTCCGGGGGACATCCCGAGCATCTGCCCGGTCTCCTCCGCCGTCAGCCCGACCGCGACCCTCAGCAGCACCAGCTCGCGCTGGTTCTCCGGAAGGTTGGCCAGCAGCTTCTTGGCCCATTCCGCGTCGCTGCTGAGCAGCGCCCGCTCCTCGGGCCCCAGCGAATCGTCCGGCTGCTCCGGCATCTCGTCCGAGGGGACGGCCGTGGAGCCCGGGTGGCGCATGGCGGCCCGCTGGAGATCGGCGACCTTGTGGGAGGCGATGGCCACGACGAACGCCTCGAAGGGCTTTCCGGTGTCGCGGTAGCGCGGCAGCGCGCACAGCACCGCGAGACAGACCTCCTGCGCCAGGTCGTCCACGAAGTGGCGGGCATCACCCGGAAGTCGGGACAGCCTCGTACGGCAGTAGCGCAGGGCCAGCGGATGGACCAGGGCCAGCAGATCGTGGGTGGCCTGCTCGTCCCCCTCGGCTGCGCGCCCGACGAGGGCGCCGATCGCCCCCGTACCCCCGGAAGCTCCCTTGGGGGCTCCTGGGCTCTCCTCGTCGCGCGGCATCCATCCATGGTGCCTCGGGCCCGGGGGCTCCGTGGCACCGCGTCCGTAGTTGTGCGCTGAAGCGTTATGAGCAGGTGCGCCGGCTGTCGTCACGTCCTGCGCTCTCCCCTCACGCCCGACCGACTCGTCCCCGAGGAACTCCACACCTTCAAGGATGCGGCATAGCGCGGGGAACTGATACAGGCCACCACCACAGCGCTCGCCGCGCACGCTTTCGCCCCGCCCGCCACCCGACGGGCGGGGACCGTCGCGCCCCCGCTGCGCAGCACGTCAGAACGGTCGTTGCCGGATCAGCGGACCAGACCCCAGCGGAACCCGAGGGCCACCGCATGCGCCCGGTCGGACGCGCCGAGCTTCTTGAACAACCGGCGTGCGTGCGTCTTGACCGTGTCCTCGGACAGGAACAGCTCACGGCCGATCTCCGCGTTGGACCGGCCGTGGCTCATGCCCTCGAGCACCTGGATCTCCCGCGCGGTGAGCGTGGGCGCGGCGCCCATCTCGGCCGAGCGCAGCCGGCGCGGGGCCAGCCGCCAGGTGGGGTCGGCGAGCGCCTGGGTCACGGTGGCGCGCAGCTCGGCGCGCGAGGCGTCCTTGTGCAGATAGCCACGGGCGCCTGCGGCCACGGCCAGCGCCACTCCGTCCAGGTCCTCGGCGACCGTGAGCATGATGATCCGGGCGCCGGGGTCGGCGGAGAGCAGCCGCCGCACGGTCTCGACCCCGCCGAGACCGGGCATCCGTACGTCCATCAGAATCAGATCCGAGCGGTCGGCACCCCAGCGGCGGAGGACTTCCTCGCCGTTGGCCGCCGTCGTCACACGCTCGACGCCGGGCACGGTCGCCACCGCGCGGCGCAGCGCCTCTCGGGCAAGCGGGGAGTCGTCGCAGACGAGGACGGATGTCATGGCCGCCCTCCGCAGCTGATGCGCGTCACCTTGAGCCTCCAGGCTGGTACATATCGTCACCTGAGCGATTGACAGCCCCGGATGTCTGTCCGAGAGCTTTACCCATCAACCGCCTCCGCACTCTCAACGACGGTCACCCGAAAGAGTTACGGGGTTCGGCGGCCACCTTCGACACTCTACGTGAGGGCCCGGACACGGAGCAGCTTCGTCGCACCGGTCGCGTCCTTCGCGCCTCCCCCATAGGGCAGCCCCCGAGGCAGTCCCTTCGGTGGCATTTGGCTACCTTGCTTCCAATTTGGCGGCCTGTGTGGCTAGATTCGCAATGAGTCATATTTACATCCACTTACACCGTAGGTGTACGACCCAGGACACAGCGTCCGCAGCCGATCACTTCGAGGAGATAAGGCAATGGCAGATTTCTCCCGTCTTCCCGGCCCGAATGCCGACCTGTGGGACTGGCAGCTCCTGGCCGCGTGTCGCGGGGTCGACAGCTCGCTCTTCTTCCACCCGGAGGGGGAGCGCGGCGCTGCCCGCAGCGCACGTGAGATGTCGGCGAAAGAGGTGTGCATGCGCTGCCCGGTACGGGCGCAGTGCGCGGCCCACGCCCTTGCCGTACGCGAGCCCTACGGAGTGTGGGGCGGGCTGACCGAGGACGAGCGCGAGGAGCTCATGGGGCGGGCGCGGCACCGCGCGGTCGCCAGCACGGGCGCCCCGGGATCCTGACCACGGCCTGATCCCGGCCAACTGAAGAAACGTTCCTTCCGTCGCCACCCGGCCGTCACCACCCGGAGCCCGCACGGACGGCCGCGGAGTGGTGCGCGCGCCGCTCATCTGCGGGCGGCCCGCTCCAGCCGGTCCAGCGTCGCCGCCACCGCCGGGACGCGGGCGAGGTCGGGCAGGGTCAGCGCCACCACCTCCCGGCGCACCGCCGGTTCCACCTCCAGCGTCGTCGCGCCCTTGGTCCGCACCGACTCCAGCGCCAGCTCGGGCAGCACCGCGACCCCCAGCCCGGCCCCGACCAGGCCGACGACCGTCGGATAGTCGTCCGTCGCGAAGTCGATGCGCGGGGTGAAGCCCTCGGACTCGCACACCTCCACCAGGTGCCCCCGGCAGCGCGGGCAGCCCGCGATCCACGGCTCGTCGGCCAGCTCGGCGATCCCCACCGCCCCGGCGCCCGCCAGCTTGTGCCCCTCCGGCACCACGCCCACCAGCCGATCGCTCAGCAACGGCCGCAGGACCAGGTCGTCCCATTCGCCGCCACCCCCCGAGGCCGCCTCCGCCTCCGCGCTCACCTGCGGATACCGGAAGGCCAGCGCGATCTCGCAGTCGCCCGAGCGCAGCATCTCCACCGAGCCCGGCGGCTCGGCCTCCACGAGCGAGACCCGCGTCCCGGGATGCGCCGCTCGCATCTCGGCGAGCGCCATGGGCACCAGGGTCGAGCTGCCGCTGGGGAAGGACACCAGCCGCACCCGGCCCGAGCGCAGCCCGGCGATCGCCGCGACCTCCTCCTCGGCGGCGGTCAGCCCGGCCAGGATGCCCCCGGCGTGCCGCACCAGCGCCCGGCCCGCCTCGGTCAGCCGCATCTCCCGTCCGCTGCGGATCAGCAGCGGGGTGCCCGCGGCGCCCTCCAGGGCCTTCATCTGCTGGCTGACGGCGGGCTGGGTGCAGCCGAGCTCACGAGCGGCGGCGGAGAAGGAGCCGGTGGCGGCCACCGCGCGCAGCACCCTGAGATGGCGGGCCTCGATCATGCCTTGAGCATAAGCGACCCTTGGGTACGGGCCGGGATATTACGTCGACGCTTTGACCTCTCTGTCCTACGGTGCGGTCATGTCGCATACTCCACACCCCTCAGCCGTCCTCACCGTGAACATCGGCCGCGCGATGCCGAGCGCCCACACCGACTGCCCCGCCGGCACCGGTATCGACAAGCGGCCCGTCGACCGCCCGGTGCGGGTCGCGGCCCCCGGGCCGAAGGGCCAGGCCGGAAGCGGTCTGGCCGGTGACTCGGTCTGCGACACCCGCCACCACGGCGGCGACGACCAGGCCGTCTACGCCTACGCCCGGGAGGACCTCGACGTCTGGGAGCGGGAGCTGGGCCGCGAGCTGGCGAACGGCGCCTTCGGCGAGAACCTCACCACCAGCGGTATCGACGTCAGCGGCGCCCTCATCGGCGAGCGCTGGCGGGTGGGGAGCGAGCTGCTGCTGGAAGTGACCTCACCGCGGATCCCGTGCCGTACGTTCGCCGGGTGGCTGGGCGAGCGGGGGTGGCTCAAGCGGTTCACCCAGGCCGCCGTCCCCGGTGCGTATCTGCGGGTGCTCGAGCCCGGCGAGATCCGCTCGGGCGACCCCGTCGAGATCGTGCACCGGCCCGACCACGAGGTGACGGTCGCGTTCCTCTTCCGCGCCGAGACCACGGAGCGGGAGCTGCTGCCGAGGGTGCTGGCGGCCGGTGACGCACTGCATCCGGAGGTGCGAAAGGCCGCCCTGAAGTACCGGTCCGCGGGGGCGATCTGACGGAAGCCGACTGACGGAAGCGCTCATTCCGGCGCAGATCGCTCGCGGTGCCGCTCGGCGGTCCGCCGGAGCCTGCCGTGGCCGATAACGTGCGCGTATGACGACTGCATTGATTACCGGAACCACCGCGGGCATCGGCGCCGCCTTCGCGGGCCGGCTCGCCGCCGACGGGCACAATCTGGTGCTCGTCGCACGCGATGAGAAGCGGCTGCGGGAGCAGGCGGCGGATCTGCACGACCGGCACGGCGTGGAGGCGGACGTGCTGGTGGCGGACCTCTCCGAGGATGACGGGATCGCTGCGGTCGAGGCCCGGCTGAAGGACCGTACCCACCCGGTCGATCTGCTCGTCAACAACGCCGGTTTCGGCAACCGCGCCCGCTATCTGGAGGTGCCGATCGCCGATGAGCTGCGGATGCTGAAGCTGCACTGTGAGGCGGTGCTGCGGCTGACCAGCGCGGGGGCCGGGACGATGCGGGACCGGGGGCGCGGCGGGGTGATCAATGTGGCGTCGGTCGCGGCCTTCTTCCCGCGCGGGACGTACGGGGCGAGCAAGGCGTGGGTCGTGCAGTTCACGCAGGGCGCGGCGAAGGACCTGGCCGGCTCGGGGGTGCGGCTGATGGCGCTGTGCCCGGGGTTCGTCCGTACGGAGTTCCACGCGCGGGCGGGGATCAAACACGACAGCGTGCCGAGCTGGATGTGGCTGGACCCGGACCGGCTGGTCACGGCGGCGCTGAAGGATTTCGCCCGGGGCAAGTCGCTGTCCATCCCGGACCCGCGCTACAAGGCGATGTCGAGTCTGGCGAAGCTGGCCCCGCGCTCGGCCCTCTCCTCGATCTCCTCCAAGGTCGGCCGCCCCCCGGCCAAGGGGTAGCCGTCCGGCGGAACCGGAACCGGAACCGGAACACGCGAAGGCGCGGCCGCCCGCTGGGCGGCCGCGCCTTCGCGCTGCTTGTGGCAGAACGCCGGAGCGTCAGTGCGCGTGACCGTGGCCGTGGCCGGCGGCCTCGGCCTCTTCCTCGGCCGGCTTCTCGACCACCAGGGTCTCGGTGGTGAGCAGCAGCGAGGCGATCGACGCCGCGTTCTCCAGCGCGGAGCGGGTGACCTTGACCGGGTCGATGACGCCGGCCTTCACCAGGTCGCCGTACTCCTCGGTGGCCGCGTTGTAGCCGTGGCCCTTCTCGAGCTCGGCGACCTTCGAGGTGATCACGTAGCCCTCGAGACCGGCGTTCTCGGCGATCCAGCGCAGCGGCTCGACCGCGGCGCGGCGGACCACGGCGACACCGGTGGCCTCGTCGCCCTGCAGGCCCAGGCTGTTCTCCAACACCTTCGCGGCGTGGACCAGCGCGGAGCCACCACCGGAGACGATGCCCTCCTCGACCGCGGCGCGGGTCGCGGAGATGGCGTCCTCAAGGCGGTGCTTCTTCTCCTTGAGCTCGACCTCGGTGGCCGCGCCCACGCGGATCACGCACACGCCGCCGGCCAGCTTGGCGAGCCGCTCCTGCAGCTTCTCGCGGTCCCAGTCGGAGTCCGTGGACTCGATCTCGGCCTTGATCTGGGCGACGCGGCCGGAGACCTCGTCCGCCTTGCCGCCACCGTCGACGATCGTGGTGTCGTCCTTGGTGACGGTCACGCGGCGGGCGGTGCCCAGCACGTCCAGGCCGACCTGGTCGAGCTTGAGGCCGACCTCCTCGGCGATGACGGTGCCGCCCGTAAGGGTGGCGATGTCGCCGAGCATGGCCTTACGGCGGTCACCGAAGCCCGGGGCCTTCACCGCGACGGCGTTGAAGGTGCCGCGGATCTTGTTGACGACGAGGGTGGAGAGGGCCTCGCCCTCCACGTCCTCGGCGATGATCAGCAGCGGCTTGCTGGCGTTGGCCTGGATGATCTTCTCCAGGAGCGGCAGCAGGTCCTGGATGGAGGAGATCTTGCCCTGGTGGATCAGGATGTACGGGTCGTCGAGGACGGCCTCCATCCGCTCCTGGTCGGTGACCATGTACGGCGAGAGGTAGCCCTTGTCGAAGGCCATGCCCTCGGTGAAGTCGAGCTCCAGACCGAAGGTGTTGGACTCCTCGACGGTGATGACACCGTCCTTGCCGACCTTGTCCATCGCCTCGGCGATCAGCTCGCCGACCTGCTTGTCCTGGGCGGACAGCCCGGCCACGGCGGCGATGTCGGACTTCTCGTCGATCGGGCGGGCGGTGGCCAGCAGGTCGTCCGAGACGGCCTTGACCGCCGCGTCGATGCCCTTCTTCAGGGCGGCCGGGGAGGCACCGGCGGCCACGTTCTTCAGGCCCTCGCGGACGAGCGCCTGGGCCAGCACGGTGGCGGTGGTGGTGCCGTCACCCGCGATGTCGTTGGTCTTGGTCGCCACCTCCTTGACGAGCTGCGCGCCAAGGTTCTCGTACGGGTCCTCGACCTCGACCTCACGGGCGATCGTGACACCGTCGTTGGTGATGGTGGGGGCACCGAACTTCTTGTCGATGACGACATTGCGGCCACGGGGGCCGATGGTCACCTTGACGGTGTCCGCGAGCTTGTTGACGCCGCGCTCGAGGGCGCGACGGGCGTCCTCGTCGAACTTCAGGATCTTCGCCATGAGTTGCGTATGTCCTCTCGAACAAGCCGTGCCCCGACCCCGGTTTCAGATGACACGGGCACCGGGGCACGGCTCATTGGCAAAACTTCGGTGATTACTTCTCGACGATCGCGAGGACGTCGCGAGCCGAGAGGACGAGGTACTCCTCGCCGCTGTACTTCACCTCGGTGCCGCCGTACTTGCTGTAGAGCACGACGTCACCGACGGAGACGTCGAGCGGAAGGCGCTTGCCGTCCTCGAAGCGGCCCGGGCCCACGGCCAGGACAACGCCCTCCTGGGGCTTTTCCTTGGCGGTGTCCGGAATGACCAGGCCCGAAGCCGTGGTCTGCTCGGCGTCGAGCGGCTGGACCACAATGCGGTCCTCGAGCGGCTTGATGGCAACCTTGGAGCTGGTGGTCGTCACGATCCGACCTCCCCCTTCGGAGATCTCACGGGGTCAACTGTCTGAGGTGGCGACCAGGTGGATCCGTCGTCGCGGGTGCCGGACCTGCCCGTCGCTGTATCCCTGGCACTCATCGGTCCCGAGTGCCAGCCTCGACATTATGACGCGGTTAGCACTCAGTCAACTAGAGTGCCAAGCGACGCGGCGGCGACCTCCGGACGGCTCTCCGGGGCCGTTCCACGGAGAGCCCTCATACGCAGCCCTCGGAGGGCCCTCATACGCAGTCCTCGGAGAGCCTCATACGTAGTCCTCCAGCCGCCCGATCGTGAAGCCCTGGGCCTGGATCGCCCGCACCAGCTCCGTGATCATGTCGGTCATCGACTGGCCCTCTAGCTGCTCCGGCCCCCGGAAATGCGCGAGCACGATGTCCCCCGGCAGCAGATGGTCGCCGGAGCGGTAGGCCAGACCGTGGGTCTCCATCTCGGCGCGCCACAGCACCACCGTCCGCACCCCGCAGAAGGACGCCGCCCGCAGGGTCGTGTCGTCGTACTCCCCGAAAGGGGGACGGAAGAGCTTCGGCTGTTGACCGAAGTGGTGCCACAGGATGTCGCGCTGGCCGCAGATCTCCCGCACCTGGTCGTCGTAGGCCATACCGGCCAGGCTGGGATGGGTCAGGGTGTGGTTCTCCATGGGGTTGCCGAGCCGGCGCAACTGGTCGAAGTAGTCGTAGTGGGTCCCGATCACGTTGTCGGTCAGGAACCCGGTGAACGGCAGCCCGAGCTCGCGGGCCTGCTCCACGAAGCGCGGGTCCTTCTCGATCCCGTCGTCGATCGTCACGAAGACCACCCGCTGGTCGGTCGGCACCCGCCGCACGATCGGCGGCAGCCCCCACTGCTGCGGTCCCGACCGCCCGAGCGCGGGCTTGACGTCGGGCGGGGCCGGGGGCCGCGCCAGCGGCCGGTCCAGCCCCCAGCGGCGGTAGGCGTCGGACGCGCCCGCCGGGGCCGA
>NZ_JAAAYH010000102.1:0-23871 GCF_018035285.1 Streptomyces sp. MK37H
CGGCCGCGCTTCCGCACGATCCGCGTCATCCGCGCGATCACCTCCTCGCGCGGTGTCGCGCGGGCCCACTCGATGGCGCGGGCCACGCCGGTGACGAAGGCTTGGCCGCGTCGGGGTTCTGCCGCAGAAAGCGATCGGTCATCACATACGTTCCGGCGCTGAATGCCCCGAGCAGCTGGACATTGGTGAACAGCGGACGGATGCCCCCATGGGCGACGGCTTTCCGAAGTCGATCTGCCCGGTGGCCGCGGACTGGATGTCCTGCGGACCGCTGATGGTGTTGCCCACTCAGTCCAGCTTCACACCGCCCAGATACCCCAGATCCTCGGCGAACTTCGGCACGGTGACCTGGCCCGTCCACCCTTGGTACCGGAGCTTCTTGGTCTGCTTCCCAACCGCACGCGAGGTCCTGGGACGCGATGCAGCCTTTCCTCGTGCTTTCCGCCGTCACAAAGTGAGGGGGAATCAGCGGAAGGCAGGGGAGCGGACCAGGCAGGACCGTCCGGATTCCGTCTCAGGACGTGGGCGACCCCGTGCGCACCCTGGTGGAGGTGGGCCCTCCGCCTCGGGAGGAGCTACGGCGGGGTGGTGCTGGAGGGGCGCCGGCCGCACCGGTGGGGAGTCAGGCGGCAGATATATGCAATATTTGTCGCTCGGAACGGATTCTTCCGCGCTGATTCGTGCCACACTGAACGTAGGCCCTCGCCGTTCCCCCGTCGGTGAGGGCCGTTTGCTGTCGGCCCCCCCGTCGGCCGACGTCCCTCAGCGCGTACGGTCGCCGAGGGTGCTGCGGAAGCGGGCGCGGTAAACCGTCGGTGAGACCGAGGATGGCGTGTACGGCAGCCAGTCCCTCGGGGAGCCGCCCGCGACGAACTCGGTGACGGCCGTGGCGAAGGTCCGCCCCAGTGCCCGCTCGGTGTCCGAGGGCTGCCCCGCCGTAGGCGGACAGGAGATGCTCGACGGGAAGCGCCCGCAGGGCCTGTCCGGGCTCCGCGCCACGGGGGGCCGCTCTGCAGGAGCACACGGTTGACGAGCCCCCGGTGGCCGGATCCACGGCCAGGAACAGGGCGGAGTACGAACCGGCCGACTGCCCACCGACCGTCACGGCTCGCGGGTCTCCGCCGAAGGACACGATGTTGTCGCGTACCCAGCGCAGTACGGCGGCCTGGTCCTGAGCGCCGAGGTTGCCGGCGCCGATCCGGGGGAGAGACAGGTAACCGAGCGGCCCCACCCGGTAGTTCGCGGTCACCACCACTACGTTGCCCACGTCCGCCAGACGGGCTCCGTCGTACCAGTCCCACCCTCCCGAACCGCTGGTGAAGCCGCCTCCGTGGAACCAGACCAGCACCGGATTTCCCGTCGGGCGTGCGCCTCCCCATGACCCGTTCCAGCCGGGACGGCGCCTGCGGTACGGCCGGACCCGGGCGCACCGCCGCACGCACTCCGGTCCACCCCGGGTTCGTCATCGTCTCCATCTCTCTCGCGTCACCGACGTTCCGGTCTCGTTCTATGCCGACCAGCACATATGAGCCAGAGCAGGGGGTTTGGGCGCGGATTCAGCGTCAGATGATCACTTGACCGGCCGAAAGTGCGACGCGAGGTCGCGTGTTCACGACGGCTTGTTCTCCTCCACCCAGCGGAAGAAGGCGATCTGCCGGGACATGAGGGTGATCAGCTCATACGCGGTGTGCGAGGCGGCCACGGAGGTGATCTCGGCGTGGTCGTACGCCGGGGCGACCTCGACCAGGTCGGCGGAGACCACATAGCAATCGGCGAGCCCGCGCACGATCTCCAGCAGTTCCCGCGAGGTGAGGCCGCCCGCCTCGGGGGTGCCGGTACCGGGGGCGTGTGCGGGATCCAGGACGTCGATGTCCACGGAAATGTACAGCGGCCGTTTGCCGATGCGCTCCTTGAGCTGCCGCACCACCTCGTCCACCCCGCGTCGCATCACATCGGCCGCGGTGACGATCCCGAAGCCCAGCTTGGTGTCCTCGTCCAGGTCTTCCTTGCTGTACAGCGAGGAGCGGGTGCCGACGTGGGAGAGCGCGGAGGTGTCGAGGAGGCCCTCCTCGACCGCGCGGCGGAACGGAGTCCCATGGGTGTACTGGGCGCCGAAGTGGGCGTCCCAGGTGTCCAGGTGCGCGTCGAAGTGCAGCAGTGCCACCGGGCCGTGGCGGCGGGCCACCGCGCGCAGGAGCGGGAGCGCGATGGTGTGGTCGCCGCCCAGTGTCATCAGCTGCGCGCCCGTGGACAGCAGAGCGTCCGCGCCCGCCTCGATGCTCTCGACGGCCTCGTCGATGTTGTGCGGATTGGCGGTGATGTCACCGGCGTCGGCGACCTGGGCGTAGTGAAACGGGTACACGTCCAGGGCCGGGTTGTAGGGGCGCAGCTGGCGCGACGCCTCCCGGACGGCGTTCGCCCCGAAGCGGGCCCCGGGCCGGTAGGAGACACCGGCGTCGAACGGCACCCCGACCACGGCGATGTCCGCGGTGCCGACCTGGTCCAGGCGAGGGACGCGGCCGAAGGTGGCTGGGCCCGTGAAGTGCAGGGTGGCGTCGGTCTCCTGGGGCGGGACGGGCCTGGTTGCGTCGGGAGGGTTCGCGGTCATGGTCGGTGCTGGATCCTTCATCTGTGTGGGGGGAGTACATCTGTGTGGGGGAGTGCGGCTGTGGGGGGAGTACCGGCCCGTGGGAGGCCGTTGTGCGTGGACGATCAGGGGGGTTCCATGCCCATGACACGTGGTGCATACGCCAGGAGCCAGCCATGCGGTCGGGGTTTCTCGGATCCGAGAAACCCGTTCTGTGAACGCCTTGGTCAGTGGCCCTTCATCTTTCCGCCACGTGGCGAAGGTGTCTGCGACGGCCGCTCACTGTGCGCCGTCCGTTCCATGGGCGTGGGGTGCGTGGCCGGCCACCGCCGCCGTCAGCCGTGCCGCGCCCTGTTGCAGGATGTCCCGCACATGATCCGCCTCATGCCGGTGGTAGTGGCGCCGCCATGTGCTGCTGACGGCCGCTATGGGCCGCTCATTGTGATCGAACGCCGGCACCCCTATCGACCGGAGCCCGTCGGAGACCAGCTCGACCTCCTCCGACCACCCGCGCTCACGGTCCCGCGCCAGCAGGTTCCGCAGCTCCGCCAGCGACCGGGGACCTCTGCCGGTACGGGTGCAGAGATCCCCTGGCCGGGGGAAGACCGCCCGGAGGTGCGCCTCGCTGGAGTGGGCCAGGATCGCACGGCCGTTGGCCGTCAGATGGGCCGGCAGCCGGACACCGACGTCGGTGACGGGAGTGGCGTCGGTGTACCCCGAATGGCCGCTCGGCGGCCGCTCCTTGAGGAGGTAGACCGTCTCGGCGCCGTAGAGGATGCCCAGGTGCACAGGCTGGCCGAGCCGGCTCGACAGGTTGCGCAGAATGGGGCGGGCGAGTCGCTTCAGGGGCTCGTGCCGCAAGTAGGCGGAGCCGACTTCGAAGGACGCCACGCCCAGACCGTACGCCTGCTCCTCCGGGACATAGGTGACAAACCCGCGATCAACCAGGACCGCGAGGATGTGGTAAAGCGACGAGCGGGGCATCTCCAGGTCTCTGGCCAGCGCCGATGCCCGAACCGGCCCCGAGCGGCCGGCGAGGTGCAGCAGGACATCCAGCGCCCGCCCCACGGCCGGCGAGGCACTTGATGCCGTCCGGCGTTCACTCACATCTCACATCCTTGTGGTCCCCCGCCGCCACAGGCGGCCGCCCTTCCTCGTGGCACGCAGCAGCCGGCCGGGCAACTGCTGGCCCGTGCACGTACCTTGGTCGTGTCCGATCGTAGAACCGGGTGTCGAAGCCCTCCCACCCGGCCTCCGGGGACTGCTCATGCCGGGCAACGGGCCTGGTCAGGCGGGTGATCCGGGTCAGGAGCGGGGAAGCCCTTCCAGGGTGGCGCGGGCCTCCAGGCGAACCACGACCCCCTTCGACGTCGATTGGTTGCTGATCTCGGCCATGCTGTCGAGCGGCACCTTGACATTGGTTTCGGGGTAGTACGTGGCGGCGCAGCCGCGTGTGGTGGGATACGGGACCACCTCGAAGCCCTCCGCGCGGCGCTCCACACCATCGGTCCACAGGCCCACGAGGTCAACGAACTGTCCCTTGATCAGGCCGAGTTGTGCCATGTCCGCCGTATTGACCAGTACCACCCTGCGGCGTCCGTGAATGCCCCGATAGCGGTCGTTGTCCGTGTAGGGAATGGTGTTCCACTGGTCGTGCGAGCGCAGGGTCTGCAGCAGCAGATGTCCCTCCGGGGCGCGCAACATGTCCCAGGCGTTACAGGTGAACAGCGCCTTGCCGGTGGGAGTGGCGAACACCCTCTCGTTGACCGGGTTCGGCAGCCGGATGCCACCGGGGCGCGCCACCCGCCGGTTGAAGTCGTGGAAACCCGGAACGATGCGGGCATGGGTCACCGTGGGCACGCCCGCCGCCGGCCCTCACCGTTGATGAATGAGAATCTGCCCGGGTCGGGCTCCGCCTCGACCGAGCCACTCACCGGTTTCCACATCCGGGTGACGGCCACCACCTTCGGGGCGAACTTCTCCGACGGCTACGCCCTCGGTGTCATCGGCGCGGTGCTGCCCGCGCTCGGCGAGGCCATGCACCTGTCCGGCGTCTGGCAGGGCCTGCTCGGCGCGTCCGCACTGATCGGCCTGTTCTTCGGCAGCATCCTGCTGGGGCGGGTGGCGGACGTGATCGGACGCCAGAAGCTCTACCTCTACAACTTCGTGCTCATCGCGGTCGCCTCCGCCGCCCAGTTCTGGGCGCACAGCCCGCTGGTCCTCTTCCTGCTCCGGCTGGCGATCGGCTTCGGCCTGGGCGCGGACTACGCCGTCGGCCCGACCCTGCTCTCCGAGTTCGTCCCCGGCCGGCTGCGCGGTGTCCTCCTGGGCTCGCTCACCGTGCTGTGGACCGTCGGCTACGTACTGGCCAACATCCTGGGGACGTACATCCCGATCAACGGCACCACCGCGTACTGGCTGCTGGCCAGCGGTGCGCTGCCCGCCCTGCTGGTGCTGCTGCTGCGGATCGGCATCCCCGAATCCCCGAGTTGGCTGGCCGCCCGTGGCCGCGCCACCGAGGCCGCCCGGATCCGCCGTGCCTACCTGGGGCAGTCCGAGGCCACCGCCGCCGACGCGGAGGCCGCGGCCGCCGCGCAGCCGCCCGCGGCGCGCTACCGCGAGCTCTTCGCCCGTGGCCAGGCGACCAAGACCTGGTTCGGTGTCATCTTCTACAGCGCCCAGGTGCTGCCCTACTTCGCCATCTACACCTTCATGCCGCAGATCCTGGCCACCCTGAACATCTCCGGGGCCGACACCCAGAACCTGGTGCTCAACCTGGCCCTGCTGCTGGGCGGGGTGATCGGGCTGTGGCCGGTGCAGCGTCTGGGCCGCAGGCCGTTCACCATCGGCACCTTCGCGATCCTCACGCTGTGTCTGGGGGCCATGGCCGTGCTCAGCGACGGCTCCAGCGGGGCGCTGATGGTCCCCTTCCTGATCTACACCTTCGTCATGGCCGGTGCCTCCACCATCACCCAGGTCTATCCGGCGGAACTCTTCCCCACCGCGCTGCGTGGCTCCGGGGTCGGCTTCCTGAACGGCACCAGCAGGGTCGCGTCCGCCATCGGCACCTTTGTCCTGCCGGTCAGCCTGAGCCACTTCGGCGCGGGCTGGTCGATGGGATGGATGGCGCTGGTGCTGCTGCTCGGAACGGTGGTCAGCCTGGCCTGGGCGCCGGAGACCCGTGACACCCTCACCGCCGAGGATCTGCACCACTGAGCCGCGTCCGCGGCGCGGTGGATGCGGACACCGGCGCGGTGGATGCGGACACCGGCGTGGCGGTTGCGGACACTTCACACCACCTCCGGACACCGGCCCACCCCAGGCCGGTGTCACCCCTGCACACGTAAGCCATTCATGTGCTCTTCCCCGTCCGTTGCCGGACATCTTCCTGTGGCCGGGCTCCCGGGCTCCATAACGTGCGCTCCATCCCTTCCGTCCCACCGCGTGGAGCAGCGCCATGTGCAGTCCCCGTCAGACCAATGAGCCGCAGTCCGGAACCGGCCGCCGCACCTTCCTGCGCACCACCGGCCTTGTCGGCGCGGGTGTGGCCATGACCGGGCTGGAGGCGGTGCCGCCCGCCGCGGCCGCACCGGCCTCCGGCGCCGCGGGTGCCCCCGCCTGGCACCCCGACCCCGACAGCCTCAGATTCACCGTGGCCGTCATGCCGGACACCCAGTACCTCTTCGACGGCGAGAGCATCCACCCGGCGCCGGTGGAGGCGTCCTTCCGCTATCTCCTCCGCCACGCACGCGAGGAGAACATCGTCTTCCTGTCCCACCTCGGCGACCTCACCGAGCACGGGCAGGTCTCCGAACTCGGGCCGATCGACCGGGCCTTCCGGCTCCTGGACGAGCGGGGCGCCGCCTACAGCGTGGTGGCCGGAAACCACGACCTCGACTCGTCCACCGACGACCAGCGGGGCCGCACCCCCTACCTGGACACCTTCGGCCCCCGGCGGTACCGCTCCTCGCCCTCGTTCCGCGGCGCCAGCCCGGACGGCTACAACACGTACCACACCTTCCGCGCCGCGGGCCGGGAGTGGCTGGTGCTCGCCCTGGACTGGCGCCCTTCCGCGAAGGGCGTCGCCTGGGCCCGGGAGGTCATCGCGAGCCACCCCAGAACTCCGGTCATCCTCACCACGCACGAGCTGGTCTACGCGGACCACGAGGGCGAGGAGGCGCGGTTCTCCGACCATGGACAGTGGCTGTGGGACGAGCTGATCGCCGACCACGACCAGATATTCCTCACGCTCAACGGCCACTACTGGCCGCCGGCCCGTACGGTCCGCAAGAACAGGGCGGGCCACGACGTCCATCTGCACATCACCAACTACCAGGACCGCTACTACGGCGGCGCCGGGATGATCCGCCTCTACCGGTTCGACCTGGCCCGCCACACCGTCGACGTCCGGACGCTCTCCCCGTGGATCCTGGACCGCGCCGATGACCACCTGAACGAGCTGGAGCGCGGAGAGATCGAACGCACCAGCTCTCAGGACTACTTCAGCGTCCCGATCGACTTCGAGCAGCGCTTCGCCGGATTCGCCCCCATCGCACCGCGGCCGGCCCGGCCCGCCTCCAGGCTGGTGATCCCCGGTACGGTGGCCTACTGGCGCTTCGACCAGGGCGGCCGGGACGGCGCGCCCGTCGAGGACTCCGTCCGGATCACCGACCACTCCGGCCGTGGCAACCACCTCACCAAGGTCACCGTCCCCGGCAGCCCCGCCGACGCCCTCATCTGGTCCGATGAGCACCACCCGGACCAGCCAGGACACGGCAGCCTCTCCTTCCACGGTGACAAGTCCCCCCTGCGCGGCGCCTATCTGCGCACGGCCGACGGCGCTCCGCTGAACGGCGCCACCTTCCGTTCCGGCTACACCGTCGAGGCGTTCCTCAAGCTGCCCGCCGACTGGGACGGTGGCCGCAACGCCTGGTCGGGGCTGCTCGGCCGACGGGGCCCCAGCGGCCAAGCCGGCAAGACCGGCGGGGACATGGAGGAACCGGTGGTCACCCTCTCGCTGTCCGACGGCCATGGGCTCCAGTGGGCCGTCTATCCGCTGGACCAGGACGGCGCGGTCACCAACTGGAGCCATGAGCTGCCGCTGAACACCTGGTGGCACGCGGCGGTGGTGAACGACGGGCGACACACCACCATGTATGTGAACGGCTGCCCGGTGGCGCGCAACCCCTCGACCCCGGCCAACGGCCTCACCACCCTCGGTCTGCCCTGGCTGCTGGGCGGCTATGAGTACGGCGGGAAGATCGACCAGATCATGTACGGCTGGATAGGCGATGTCCGCGTCGTGGACCGAGCGCTGCCGGTGCGCGACTTCATGTCCTCCTGACCGAACGGCATCGGGCCGTCCCCGGGGATGCGTGAGTGTCCATCAAGTGAACTATCGCATTGGTCGGTTCTTGACGCATTTACCGGTCAATGCGAGGCTGTTGGAACGCTTTGCGTAAAAGATCATATCTCTACCAGAACGGACGGGGGCGTTCCGTTGGTGGCACGTTCGCAAGAAGTCGTCGATGACGCGATCGATCTTCTGGATAATCGCCGATTATTCTTTTCCGGGCCGGACCGCACACTCCTCGGAATTGAACCCATCGCACACCATCTGGTCGATTCCGAAGAAGACATAGCCCAAGCGCTGGCGGCCGGCGGGGGAATCGGTTTCGTGGCCTTTCCGTTTCAGCGCCAAGAGCCCATCCGGCTCGCGGTTCCCGCCCGGACACTGAGCCTGGAGGAGACGCTCGGCCACCGTCGCCTCCTCGCCTCGGTCCCGGCCCCTTCCGCCAAAAGCGGTGAACCCGGCGCATACGCGCTGCGGCCCAGCGAACCGCCGGAGCAGTGGTGCGGCAGCGTCGCCGACGCGGCGCGTGCCGTGCGCCGCGGAGAGCTGCGCAAGGCGGTGCTCGCCCGGCGCATCCAGATGGAGTGCGACGCGGACATCCAGCCGTCCGTGGTGCTGCGGCGGCTGGCCCACACCTTCCCCTCTGCCTATCTGTTCTCCGCCTTCGGCCTGGTGGGGGCCAGTCCGGAGCTGCTGCTCGCCAAGCGCGGGCGGATGGTGGAGTCGCGTGCCCTGGCCGGCACCATCCGCCGTGGCGGCGACGCCGAATCCGACCGCCGGCTCGCGACCTGGCTCCAGGAGTCCCCTAAGAACCAGGAGGAGCACCGGGTCCTGCGGGAGGCGGTGCTGGACGCCCTGACGCCCAGCACCACATGGATCAAGGCCAACGAGCGGCCCGAGATGCTGAAACTGGTGAACGTCCAGCATCTGATGACCCGGGTCCGGGCCGAGCTCAAAGCCGACCACCCGCCATTTCTCCAACTGGCGGCCATGCTTCATCCGACCCCCGCGGTATGCGGGTGGCCCCGCGACAAGGCGTACGAAGTGATCGAGCGCCTGGAGGGCTGGGACAGAGGACTTTACGGAGGGGCGCTGGGCTGGGTGGACGCGGAGGGAAACGGCTGTCTCTGCGTGACCATTCGCTGCGCCGAGATACGCGGCAAAAACGCCACCATGTACGTCGGGAACGGCATTGTCGCCGATTCCGATCCGAAAGAGGAACTGGCCGAGACCCGCGCGAAGCTGGGCGCCATTCTGCCCGCGCTCATAGCGCCCTGAACAGGCGAGGGATCATCAATGGCAAGCGCACATCATGTTCCCGCGAGCACCGTGGACGCGCCGAGCGTTCCCTTCCCATCGGACCGGCGCACCCCGCTGACATGGGCGGCCGTGGCCATCACCGGCGCCGGTAGCCACGCGCCCACCGTGCTGGCATGGCGCTCCGCGGCACCCGTCTCCCCGGGGCGGCTCCGCCTGTTCGTCGCCTGCGACGTGCGGGATGTCCGTCGCGTCGAGGCCGTCTCGGCGGGCACCGGCCGGCCGCTCGGCTCGTTCGACATCCGGTACGCCGACTGCCACCAGCCCTATGATCTGCCACTGGACACCGAGGCGGTACGGGCCGTGCTGGACGAGGGCGTACGGCTCACCCTCGCCCCCGAACCGGCCACCGAGCCACTGTGGATCTTCTCCGGCCCGGAGGCCCCCGTCGAGCGGCGGCCCGCGCTGCTGCTGGCGGCCGAGGACCCACCGGCCCCGGCCGCCGCGCTCCACCGCCACCTCACCAGCCTGGCCAGTGTGCAGCCGTTCGGGTGGATGGAGGGATGTGTGCTGGACGCGCTGTACGACCTGCACACCACCTACCCCGGCGACACCCGCGCCGAGACGGCGCTGCGCGACCACCTCGCCGTCTATGTCCACGGCACCCGGCTGCGCTACGAGGATCCGCGCAGTCGCCCCGCGAACGACCGTGTGTACGGGATCGAGGCCACGCTGCCCTTCGCGGTGGTGGCGAAGCGGGATCCGCGGCACCCCACGCTCCGGCTGGCCGTCGAGTCCTGGAACGTCCGGACCGATCCCCATGGATGCGTCAAGGACGACCCGACCACCGCCGAGGGGTGCTACACCGTCGCCTACCCCATGGCCGTCCTCGCGAAGGCCACCGGGGACACCCGGCTGCGCGAGGCGGCCGTCCGTCAGCTCCGTGTTCGGCGCAGGCGGCTGACGTGGGATGACGACCTCTACCTCAGGCTGTTGCCGGACGGCAGCCGCGTCTACCGCAACTGGGCTCGTGCGTACGCCTGGTATCTGCTCGGTCTGGTGCGCACCCTGTCCGAGCTCGGCGACCGGCCGGACACCGACGACCTGTGGGACGAGGCCGCGAGGGCCGCCCGACTCGCAGTGTCCCGGCGCAACGCCGCGGGCATCTGGGACTGCTACCTGGCGGAGCCCGCCAGCGGGGCGGAGACCTGCGGATCCGCCGGTATCGCGGCGGCCCTGGCGCTGGGCGTGGAGCGCGGCCGCTTCGCCGCCGATCGCGAGGGCGTGGTGGCGCAGGAGGCATGGGAGGTGTTGTGCGACCGGCTGACACCGGACGGCTGGCTCGACGGCTCCTCCCCGTCGAACAAGGGCGGGGAGGAGCTGCAGCGCAGCGGCTACCGAATGCTCTCCGGCGTCGGCTCCGGACTGCTGGGGCAGCTCGGAGCGGCGCTGACCCGGCTCGGTGCGGTGAAGGATTGGACACGTTGATGGCGGGCCGTGAATCGATGGACGGATACGCGGCCGGCACCGAGGGAGGCGCTCAGGCGGCCCGGGGCACCGAGGGAGGCGCACAGGCGGCCCGGGACACCGAGGGAGGCGCACAGGCGGCCTTCGCCGCCACCCTCGTCGACGAGTGGGTCCGTGCGGGGCTGAGCGACGCCGTCATCGCGCCCGGCTCCCGCTCCACCCCGCTCGCGCTCGCCCTCGCTGAGGACGGCCGGATGCGGCTGCACATACGCCTCGACGAGCGCGCGGCGGGCTTCCTCGCCCTGGGGCTGAGCCGTGCCACCGAGCGCGCCACCGTCGTGGTCACCACCAGCGGTACGGCGTCGGCCGAACTCCATCCGGCGGTCGCCGAGGCCGATCTGGCGGGAGTGCCGATGGTGGTGTGCACGGCCGACCGCCCGCCGGAGTTACAGGGAGTGGGCGCCCCGCAGACCATGGTCCAGACGGGCCTGTACGGATCGGCGGTGCGCTGGGCCGTGGCCGTGGCGGTTCCCGAGCGCGGCCAGGACGGGATGTGGCGTTCCCTCGCCGCGCGCGCCGTGGCCGAGGCCGGGGCCGGACCGTCCGGGCCCGGCCCCGTCCACCTCAATCTGGCCTTCCGCGCCCCCTTGGTCGCACGGCCCGGCCCCCTGCCTCCCGGCCGGCCGGACGGGCGGCCCTGGCACCACGTCAGCCGCCCGGTCCTGACCGCCACCCCGGCGGACGTGGCCGCCGTCGCGGACGGGCACGAGCGGGGTGTCCTGCTCGTGGGCGCGGGTGCGGGCGATCCGGCCGCCGTGCACGCGGCCGCCGCGGCACTGGGCTGGCCGGTGCTGGCCGATCCGCGCTCCGGCGCCCGTACGCCGGGCCCCGGCACCGTGGCGGCGGCCGACGCCATCCTGCGCAGCCCGCACGCCAGGGACCAACTGCGCCCCGACGTGGTCGTGCACCTCGGGGAGCGCTGGGCCTCCCGGGCAGTGGCCGACTGGCTGCGGCAGCCCGGCATCCGGCATGTGCTCGTCGATCCCGACTGGCGGTGGCGGGACCCGGACCGGCTGGCCGCCACCGTGCTGCGCACCGATCCCACGGCCCTGTGCCGCGCCGTGGCCGAGGCGGTGCCGGAGCCCCCGGCCGGGCCGGAGTGGCGCACCGCGTGGGTCTCGGCCGAAGCCACCGCGCAGGCGGCCATGGCCGATGCCTTGGACGGCCGAGCCGGCCTCACCGAACCGCGAGTGGCTCGTACGCTCTTCGACGCCCTGCCCACCGGGGCGACGCTGGTGGTCGGGTCCTCGATGCCCGTACGGGACCTCGAGTGGTTCGCCGCGCCCCGCCACCGTCCCCCCGCCGTGCTGGCCAACCGCGGTGTCAACGGGATCGACGGCACGATCGCCACCGCGCTCGGCGTGGCCGCGGCCCGGCGTCCGGTGGCCGTACTGCTGGGCGATCTGACCTTCCTCCATGACGCGGGCGCGCTGCTGGGCGCGGCCGAGGCGTCGCCGGATGTGAGCTGCACACTCGTCGTGGTGGACAACCACGGGGGTGGGATCTTCTCGTTCCTGCCACAGGCGTCACACCTCCCGGAGGACACCTTCGAGCTGCTCTTCGGCACCCCGCAGGCCGCCGATGTGTGCGCGGTGGCCGCCGCCTATGGAGTCGGTGTCGTCCGCGCCGCCGACGAGGGGGAGTTGCGGTCCGCGCTGAAGGAAAGGGTGGGCTCCCCGGGCGTGTCGATGATCCATCTGCGCACCGACCGCGCGGCCAATGTCGCGGTGCACGACCAGACCCACCGGACCGTGGCCCGCGCCCTCGAAGAGCCGTGGACGCCCCGGTGATCGGCGTCGAGCGGGACCGCGCCACCGGAGTGGCACAGTTGCGCATCGACCGCCCCCGGTCGCGCAACGCGCTGACCACCGAGACGGCCGCGCGGTTGCTTCAGGCCGTGGAAGGCGCGCTGGCCGATGACGCCGTACGGGTGCTCGTCCTCAGCGGCAGCGGACCGGACTTCTGCGTCGGGGGCGACCGCGACGAGGAGCTGGGAAACGAGGGCCGCGCGGACCGGCTGCGGGTCTTCGCGCGGTTGCAGCGCACGGTGGCCGCCGCGCCCAAGGCGACCGTGGCCGCGATCGAGGGCCGCTGTGTCGCCGCCGGCGCGGAGCTGGCCGCCGCCTGTGACATCCGGGTGGGCGCCGAGGACTCGGTGTACCGCTTCCCGGGCTCCCGCCTGGGGGTCCCCATCGGGGCGGCGAAACTCATCGGGCTGGTCGGCCTGGGCGCCGCCAAGGATCTGCTCCTGACCTCCCGCTGGGTGACGGCACACGAGGCCTACCAGCTGGGGCTGTTGCAGCGGCTCGTACCACCGGGCCGGGCGGATGCGGAGGCCTCCGCGTGTGCCGCCGAGATCTCCGCCAACGACCCGAGCACGACGGCCCTGCTCAAACGCCAGCTCCAGCGCTACTCCGGGGTGCTGGAGCGGATCGACGCCGAGCTGCTGGCCGCGGAGTCCTTCCCGGGCCCCGAGCCGGAAACGCAACGGGGAACGCGGCGGGAAACGGGGCGAGGGACAGAGCGGGAAACGCAGCGGGAAACGCAGCGGGAAACGGAGCGAGGAGCATGAGGCTGACCGGCATAGCCGAGGTCACCGCCCTGGTCACCGGTGCGGCAGGAGCCATCGGCGCCGCCACCGCCCGTCAACTGGCCGCCGAGGGAGCGGTCGTGGCCGTGGCGGACGTCGACGAGGACGGGGCACACACCGTGGCCCGGCGACTGGGCGCCACGGCACACCCCGTGCGTCTCGACGTCACCGACTCCGGCGAGGTGGAACGGGCCGTCCGGGACGTGGAGGACCGGCTCGGCCCGATCGGCATCCTGGTCAACGCCGCCGGAGTACTCGGCCGTACCGCCCCGCTGACCGAGCAGGAGGACGCCGAGTGGGAGCGGGTGTTCGGCGTCAACGTCCGGGGGACCTTCAACTGTGTCCGTGCGGTGGGCCGCCGGATGGCGCGGCGCGGGCGCGGCTGCGTCATCACCGTGGCGTCGAACAGTGCCGGAATCGTCAAGTACGACCAGGGGCTGTACGGGGCCTCGAAGGCGGCCGCCCAGTACCTCACCAACTGCGCGGGACTGGAACTCGCCGGGCACGGCGTACGATCCGTCGTCGTGGCGCCGGGGACCACCGAATCCCCGATGTCCCGCGCCAACGCACATCTGCCCGGCCGGAGACAGGCGCTGCTGCACGGAGACCCCGAACGCCATCGGGTGGGCATTCCCCGCGGCACCCTGGCCGAGCCCGAGGACATCGCCTCCGTGATCGGCTTCCTGGTGTCCGATCAGGCGGCCCACATGACGATCACCACCGTGACGGTGGACGGCGGCTCCACCCTCAGGCCCTAGACACCACCACTTCATCTCTCGACGACGCCATCTCCCGACGACGGGAAGGGGACCTCCGTGCCGCGCATCGACCGGCTCGACCTCTCCGTGGTGGAGCTGCGGCTCACCCACGGCTTCACCGCCAGCACCCACAGCGCCAGGACCCTGCTGCATATGGTCGTCCGCGCCACCACCGCCGACGGCCGCACGGGGTGGGGCGAGGCACCGGTGCCGGTGGACCCGTACTACCTGGGTGAGACGACCGACACGGTGTGGTCCGTGACCCGCGACTTCCTGGCCCCGGCGGTGGTGGGCCGCTCCTGGGACACCATCGAGGAGTTCACGGCCCTCTACGGCCGGGTCAAGGCCAACAACTTCGCCCGGTGCGGCCTGGAGATGGCCGCGTGGAACCTGCTGGCCGCCACCACGGACCGGCCGCTGGCCACGCTGCTCGGTGGCGCGGCGCGCACCCATGTCCCCTCCGGCGTGAGTGTGGGGATGGACAGTGACCACGGCCGGCTGTGCGACACCATCGCGCGCTACGTCCAGCAGGGCTACCAAAGGGTGAAGGTCAAGATCGGCCCAGGTGCCGATGTGAAGGTGCTGGAGGCGATCCGGAACAGGTTCCCGGAGCTGCCGCTGATGGCCGACGCCAACTGCGCATACACCCTCGAGGACCTTCCACGGCTGCGTGATCTGGACGCGTTCGGCCTGATGATGATCGAGCAGCCGCTGGCCTGGGACGATCTGCTGGACCACGCCACCCTGCAGAAGGAGCTGGCCACACCGCTCTGCCTCGACGAAAGCCTCACCTCCGCCGGACGGGCGCGGGAGGCGCTGGCGCTGGGCAGTTGCCGCGTGGTCAACATCAAGCCCGCTCGCCTGGGCGGTCTGCTGGAGGCCGTCCGGGTGCATGACGCCTGCGTCGCGGCCGGGGTGCCGGTGTGGTGCGGTGGCATGCACGACTTCGGCATCAGCCGAGCGGCCAACGTGACGCTCTCGGCGCTGCCCGGTTTCACACTGCCCGGTGACAACTCCGGCTCCGACAAGTACTTCGGCGAGGACATCGTCACACCGGAAACGCGGGCGGTGGACGGCCTGATCGAGGTTCCGGCCACGGCCGTGCCGTACGAGGTGAAGGAGGACTTCCTCAAGGCGCGCACCAAGCGCCACATCCAGCTGACGGCCTGAGGGCGGGGGAGCGGGGCGTACATGATGGCCGGGCCGTACAGTACGACCGGGCCGTACGCCCCCGACCTCACTCCGCCGTGAACAGGCGGCGCACGGCCGACTGGTCCGGCTTCCCCACACCACGCAGGGGCAGGGCCTCGACGACCCGGATGGCCTTGGGTGCGGCGGCGCGCCCGAGTCGCTCCCGGACCGCGTCCTTCAGCACGCCCACGGCCGTCTGCCCCAACGCCCCCGGTTCGCGCGGGGTAACGGCGGCCACGACGATCTGCCCCCACTCCGGGTCGTCCACCCCCACCACGCACGCGTCCCCGACACCGCGTTGTTCCCGCAGGGCCTGCTCCACCACGGACGGGGACACCTTCACACCACCGGTGACGATCACGTCGTCCGCCCGGCCCAGCACCTGAAGACGGCCGTCCTCCCGCCGGCGCCCGAGGTCGTCCGTGCGGAACCAGCCGTCGCCGAAGGAACGGGCCGTGAGCTCCGGCCGATTGAGATAGCCGGACGCCAGGGTCGGTCCGCCGAGAGCAATCGGACCGCCCGCGGTCGGCCCGGGCGTCCCCTCCGGTGGCGGACCGATCCGCACCCGTACCCCCTCCAGCGGCACCCCGTCGTAGACGCAGCCGCCGGCGGTCTCGGTCATGCCGTACGTGGTCACCACCCTCACACCCGCCTCGCGCGCCCGTGCCAGCAGCGGCTCGGGTGTGCCGGCGCCGCCCAGCAGTACGGCGTCGAACTCCCGTAACGCCGCCAGGCCGGGACCGCCCGCATCCAGCAGCCGCCGGATCTGCGTGGGCACCAGCGCGGTGTAGCGGCAACCGGCGGAGCGGAACCGCTCGGGCCGGAAGCCCTGCCGCAGATCGTGGACCACTGCCTCCGCCCCGGCCAGCAGCGAGCGGACCAGCACCTGCACGCCCGCCACATGGTGTGCGGGCAGCGCCAGCAACCAGCGCCCGGGGCCCCCGAGTCTGGTGTGCGTGGCCTCGGCCGACGCGCGCAGTGCCCGGGCGGAGAGCAGCACCCCCTTGGGCTCGCTGGTGGACCCGGAGGTGCCGACCACCACCGCCGTCCCGGACGGCACGGGTCCGCGGGTGTCGAACCCCGGCGGGCCCCCACCGGCCGCCACGGGCAGCACGGTTTCCCCGTTCCCCCCGACCGCAACGGCCAGTGCACGCGACAGCGCACCGACCGTGTCCACCGAGCCGTCACATGGCAGGATCAGCATCGCGGTGGCCCCTCCGCGAAACGACGTCCATCATCGCGCGAGCGATCGCCTTCGGACCGCGGGACCGCTCACCCCTCCGGCCACGCTACGGCCCGGCGGCGGGGCGTGCCGACGTCGGGGAAACGTCCTGTCAGGAAGCTGCCACGGCATCCTTTCCGCCGCGCTGTAGCAGGATCAACGATCCGGTTCCGCGTCGTCTTCCTCTTCGAGTCGTTCATCCGGGACGGTGTGCACGGCGGCTTCCTCGGCACCGGCAGCGCCCGCGTCGATGCCTTCGTCCCTGGCGATGACTTCCTTGGTGGTGTCGGTATGCGCTCCCTCGTCGGGGGCGACGAGTCGGCCCGTGCGGTCCGTTCCCGCCTCGGGGTCGATCGGTTCGCCCTCGCCCTCCTGCAGATCTCCCACCTCGTCGCCCGCTGGGGCTTCGACATCGGAGGTCTCTTCGGCCAGCCGCTCGTCGAGCGTCTCGCGCTCGCGCTGTTCGGCCGCCGTCGTGCCGTGTTTGGTGACACCCAGTGGCTTCTCCGGCGGCGAGTAGCCCTCGTCGAGCATCTCGTCGTAGTCGCGCTCGTCCAGGGAGTCCTGGGCGTCCAGGGGGGCCGCGTCCGCCTGCTCCTCGTTGGTGTCGGTGGGCTGATAGACGTCGTCTGCCCTGTCGTCGCTCATCATCGCTGCCTCCCTCGCATGGTGCCTTGTTCGGCCTTCGACCGGCCTGGGCCGTCCAGCGCGAACTCATGTGGCCGGGTTTCCAGTCTCGCCTTTTCCTCACACCGTCGGCGGTTCTGCCTGGTCGGCGAGTTGCTCCGCCTGTGCTGCCGCGTCGGTGGCCCGCCGCCTCGCCTCACGGACCGCCCGGTCCGCCTTCCGTACCCGCGTGCGGGCCTCCCGGACGGCGTCGTCGGCCTCCCGCTGCTCGCTCTCGGCCTCCTTCAGCTGTTTTCTCAGGTCCGCCAGACGCTGCCGCGCCTGGTGTTTTCGCTGGTCAGCCCGGTCTTGCTCATCCTCGGCCGCGCTGAGCTCCGCCTCGCGGGCGCGCAGGTGGCGCTCGGCGTCCTCGGCTTCCTGATGTGCACGGGCCTGCCGCTCTCGCTGTTCGCGGCGCTTCTCCTGTTGTGCGCGGCGCCGCTCTCGCTCCTCTTGTTCACGGCGCCGCTCCTGCTCCTGTTGTTCACGGCGTTGCTCCTGCTCTTGTCGTTCGCGGCGCCGCGAACGAGCGGCGTCCAGATCGGCCACCCGGCCGCCGGAGACCCGCTCACCGCGGCGCGAGGTGGGTGGCGCGGACCGGGTGGCGCCGGCCACGAGCGCGAATCCGGTCGGTGCCGTGAGCGGCTTGGTCAGTCGCCCCCGCACCCATTGCTGACCCGCGTCCGGGTCCGCCAGCGCGGCGCGCAGCGTCTCCTCCACCTCGCGCTGGGCGCCCTCGCCGATCGGTTGCCCGGCCCGGGTGGTCAGATCCCTCGCCTCGCGGGCGAGCGCCGCGATGACCTGGCGCTGCTGTGTGGCCAGCTTCCGCAGTTGCCCGCCGTCCAGATCCTGGTGTGCTTGCCGCAGGGCCTCTCCGAGCCGAAGGACCTGCTCGGCTTCGTCCGGCTGCCGCCGCACCAGCAGATTGCTCGCCCACGCCGCCTTGGTGGGCCGGCGCAGACGGCGGATCCGCTCGGCCAGCTTCCGGTCTCCCGCGGTGCGGGCGTCCTTGGCGCGCTCGTCGCGGGCCGCGGTGAAGTCCGCAGGTGGCAGGGCGTACAGCTCATCGGCGACGGCGTCCAGGTCCACCAACCCTCCTGCTCGGCGTGGATCAACCTCCTGGGATCATTTTGTCACCTTTTGGTTGGGCGGGCCCATGAGCGGCCCTGCCCGATGTCACAGCCATGTCGTCGCCGGCCAGATGGCCACGGCCGCGGCGAGAAAGAGCGTGATGTTGAGCGCCACCTGCCGGTCTCCCCGGCGCAGGTGCACCCTGGTGGCGCCGATCTGCAGGATCACGAATCCAATGGCGGCGGCCAGGGCCAGCCACGGCGCGATGCCGGTCAGCGGCGGGAGGATCAGCCCGATCGCGCCGAGTACTTCAATCACGCCGATGGCTCTGACAGCCGCCATCGGCGTGGTGTCCACCCAGGCCATCATCGGCCGGAGCCGCTCACGGCTGCGGGCCACCTTCACCCCGCCCCCGTAGAGGTAGAAGAGGGCGAGCAGACCGGCGACGATCCAGTACGCCACGTTCACGATTCCCGTTCCGTCCTCGGGACGACGTCGGTGGCGGGCTCGGTGGCGTACCGGCTCATCACCTGGATGTTCGCCTGTGGGGTCAGCGCCTGGCCGCCGGCGATCATGTCCTTGAGGTCGCGGAAGTACCGCACATACAGGTCCGGCGTGAACGTGCTGAGCATGACGGCCGGTTGGTCGGTCACGTTGGCGAAGGTGTGCGGGGCTCCGGGAGGGACCATCACGAGTGTGCCCGCGGTCGCGTCGTAGTCCTTGTCCCCGACCGTGAACCGCACCGTGCCGGAGATGATGTAGAAACCCTCGTCGTGCTGGGCGTGGCGGTGCTGCGGCGGTCCGGGCGTATGCGGGGCGAGGACGGACTCGGCGAGGCCGAGGCGGTGGCCGGTGTTGCTGCCGTCTTCGAGGATGCGCAGGCGTGTGGTGCCCAGGACGATCGTCTCGCCGTCGCCCGGACCGACCACCGATACGGCGGGGTCGGCATTCGGCTCACTGGTCTTCGGTTCTTCAGTCACGCCGCGATTCCACTGCCGGGGCGCCACGACCGTCCAAGACTTCTTCTGTGATCTCGATACCGGATGGGTATCGTTGCACCATGGAGCTACGCACGCTGCGCTATTTCGTGGCGGTCGCCGAGGAACTCCACTTCGGCCGGGCCGCCGTCCGGCTGCACATGAGCCAGCCGCCGCTGAGCCGGGCGATCAAGCAGCTGGAGACCGAGCTTGGCTCCGCGCTGTTCCGCCGTTCGTCCGCCGGTGTCACGCTCACCCCGGTGGGGGCCGTGCTGCTCGATGAGGCGCGCGCCCTGCTCGACCACGCCGACCGGGTACGCGTACGCGTGGCCGCGGCGGCCGGTACCGCGAGCCTCACCGTGGGCATCCTGGGGGACAGCGCCGACCCGGATGCCACTCGGCTGGCCGGCGCCTACTACCGGCGGCACCCGGGCGTCGAGGTGCACATCCGCGAGACCGACCTCACCGATCCCACCTGCGGGCTGCGTGCCGGGCTGGTGGACATCGCCCTGACCCGCGGTCCGTTCGACGAAACCGGCCTGACCGTGCACGAGCTGCGCGCCGACCCGGTGGGCGCACTGCTGCGCGCCGACGATCCGCTGGCCCGCCGCGACAGCCTGAAACTGGCCGACCTGGCGGACCGCCGCTGGTTCCTGTTCCCGGAGGGCACCGACCCCGTCTGGCAGTCCTACTGGAACGGCGGGGAGCCTCGCGATGGCCCGGTGGTGCGTGGCGTCCAGGAATGCCGGCAAGCCGTGCTGTGGAACGGCACGGTCGGCATGACGCTCGTGGACCACGAGCCGCCGGAGGGGCTCACCGTGGTGCCCCTGATCGACATGGAGCCGAGCCGCGTGGTGGTGGCGTGGTGCGAGGGCGACACGAACCCCCTGATCCGCTCGTTCGTCGAAGTCGCCACCGCCGCCTACCGCGGCAGTGGCGGTGTTACGTCTCGTCCTGCCCCATCCTGACCAGGTGTACGGCCGTGCTGGCCCAGTCACCGGACGGGAGGTCCGGCCGGAATCCGTACTCGGCCAGCACGGTGGCGTGGTGCGCCTCGCCGGTGCGGGTGTCGCGGTAGCGGGCGCCGGGGGTGAGCCCGCGCAGCCGTACCGGCAGCCGCGGGACTCCGTGGCGCGGGCCGCGCTGCCAGGCGAGCACCAGGGTTTCGCCGCCGTCCTCGGCGGCGTACTGCACCACGGTCGGCATCTCGCCGTGCGGTCCGGACAGCCGGTACAGGACGCCGTGCTGGACGAGGTGGCGCACCCGTTTGTACTCGGCCACCAAGCCGGCGCCCTCGGCGAGTTCCTGCTCGGACCAGCGGGTGAGATCCCCGCCGATGCCCAGCAGCCCGCACATCGCCACATGGAAGCGGAAGCTCAACGGCACGGTGCGGGAGGTGAGTTGGTTGGGCACGTCGGTCACCCACGCGGACATCGTGCGCGCCGGGTGGAGCTGACCGAAGCCGTGCTGGATGACCAGGCGGTCGACGGCGTCGGTGTTGTCCGACACCCACGCCTGGTCCGTACGGGTGAGGATGCCCAGATCCACGCGTCCGCCACCGCCACTGCACGCCTCGATGCGCAGCCCGGCGTGGTCGGCCCGCAGCCGGTCGAGGACGCCGTACAGATTGGCCACGTAGCGCGTCCACAGCCGGTCGTGACCGTCCGGAGTGCCGGGCCACCCGGCCTCGCTGAACGCGCGGTTCATGTCCCACTTGAGGAAGTCGATGCCGTGGTCCGCGACCAGCCGGGTCAGCCAGCCGTAGGCCCAGTCGGCCACGTCGTCGCGGGCGAAGTTCAGGACGAGTTGGTTGCGCAGCTCGCTGCGGGCCCGGCCGGGCGTGTGCAGGACCCAGTCCGGGTGCTCGCGGTAGAGGTCGCTGTCGGGGTTGACCATCTCCGGCTCCACCCAGATGCCGAAGCGCATGCCCAGGCGGTGCACCGTGTCCACCAGCGGGCCGAGGCCCTGCGGGAACCGTTCCCGGGCCGGGGTCCAGTCGCCCAGCCCCGCGTGGTCGCTGCGCCGGGCCCCGAACCAGCCGTCATCGACCACATACAGCTCCACGCCCAGGGCGGCGGCCCGCTCGGCCAGTGCCTTCTGGTTCGCCTCGTCCACGTCGAAGCCGGTGGCCTCCCAGGAGTTGTAGAGCACGGGCGCCACCTCGCGCCCGTGCGGCAGGACGTGGCGCAGTGTGTACGCGTGCCAGGCCCGGCTCGCCGCGCCGAACCCGCCGTCCGTGAACAGCCCGGCGAACACCGGGGTGGCGAATTCCTCGCCCGGCGCCAGCGGCACGCATATGCCCTCGTGGCCGGCGCCACCGGTGAAACCGGCGCGCCCGTCCGGTGTGCGCTGCGCGGTGATGCGCCAACTCCCGCTCCAGGCAAGGGCGGCGCCGAAGACCCGGCCGTGCTCCTCGCCGGCGTCGCCCTCGTCCACCATCACCCAGGGACCGGCGTGGTGGCTGGTGATGCCACGCCGGCTGGTCAGCACGGTCTCCCCGTGCGGCAGGCGCTCGCGGCGCAGCTGACTCTCCGCGGACCACTGCCCGGTGACATGGCTGAGCCGGTAGTCGGCCAGCGGCGGCAGGGACCAGGCCGCCGAGTCGGCGCGCAGCAGGCTGACACGCTGCTCACCGTCGTTGCGCAGCACCGTGCAGCGCTCGATGACATCCGTGTCGTCCCGCACCCGGTAGTGGAGTGCGACGTGCAGCGGATAGTGGCGATCGCGGAATTCCAGATGGAGTTCGCTGACGCCATCGGACGGTGTGAGGACGCGGTGCCCGGTCGGCTGCCACTCGAAGCCGCGTGAGCCGTCCTCGTAGCGGACCTGGAGGGAGGGCGTGCCGTAGCGCGTGCCGCCGTCGACCGGCAGTTCCTCGCCCACCGCGGGCCGTCCCTCGAAGCTGCTCGCCGCCTCCCTGGCGGGCACGACCAGCTGCTCCGCCTCCCGCGGCGTCAGCCGCGGCCCCCAGGCGAGGTGGCAGGGCGCGCCCGTCTCGTCGATGCGCAGGGCGTACGACGTACGGGGAGTGGTCAGCAGCCAGACCCCGGTGTCCGGGGCACGGGAGATCGTCGGCATCGGGCCTCACGTTCGGGAGACGGCGGGGGAGCGGCGGGTGCCGCGTACGGATGTGGGGCGCTCGGCGAGTGAGAGAAGAGGGTTGCCCAGTAAGCCAACGAGACCTTCGATCACATGTCAACACCCCCGTATGAGTCGGGCTTTGGAAGCGGGATCAGGACGCACAGGCAATCCTCAGGAGATTCTTGCTTCTTTCATTGACAGCGGAAAATAAGCGGCCTAGGTTCCCGGCCATGTCCTCGCCCTCCGCTGTCGAGTCGTTCCCGGCGCACACGTCGGCCGCCTCGCAGATCTTCACCACGGTCCTGTCACAGGGCCCCCTCACCCGCCTGGAAGTGGCGCGGCGGGCGGGGCTGTCGGCCGCGGCCGTCACCAAGGCGGTCCGTCCCCTGATCGAGGCCGGCTACCTGGTGGAGGACGTGGACGAGGACGCGCGCCCGGCACTCGGGCGGCCCGCGAACCTGGTGCGGGTCGATGGCGGCCGCGCGCTGTTCATCGGGGTCAAGGTCACCGGGGACACGATCATCGGTGTGCTCACCGACCTGTGCTGCCGGATCCTCGTAGCCCGGCACATCCCCCTCCCCGCCCGCGACCCCAAGGCGGTGCTGGGGACGGCCGCGGAACTGGTACGGGAGCTGCTCATCGAGGCGGACGGCCTCGGCGTGCGCGTCACGGGCCTGGGCATGGCCGTCTCCGGCGATGTGGACCGCGCCGAGGGCGTCGTGCGCTACTCGCCCTTCCTGGAGTGGCGCGATGTGCCACTCGCCGAACTCGCCGCCATGACCACGGGTCTTCCGGTGACCGTCGACAACGACGTGCGCGCGCTGACCGTGGCCGAGCAGTGGTTCGGGGCGGGGGTGGGACTGTCCGGCTTCGCCGTCGTGACGGTCGGCGCGGGCATCGGCTGCGGTCTCGTGGTCCACGGCAGGGTGGTGGCCGGGGCCCACGGCGTGGCCGGCGAGATCGGACACGTCACCGTCGATCCGGCGGGCCCCCGCTGCCACTGCGGCAACCGCGGCTGTGTGGAGGCCATCGCGAGCGACGACGCCATCGTCCGCCAGGTCCGCGCGGCCACCGGGGTCCAGGTGGCCGACGCGGTCGAGGCCGCAGGACTGGCCCACGACGGGGTCGCCGGCGCACGGGAGGTCTACGCACGGGCAGGGGACGCCATCGGCCGCGGTATCGCCACCGTGGCCAATCTCCTCGGCCCCGAACGCGTGATCATCTCCGGCGAGGGCCTGGCCGCCTACGACCTGTTCGCCGACCACATCCGTGACGCCTTCGCCACGGCGGCCTTCGGCTCCGCGGCACAGTGCGATGTACAGACCCGGCCGCTGCCCTTCGACGAGTGGGCCCGTGGAGCCGCGGCCACCGCCATCCAGTCCTTCATCAGGTCAGACGCGAACTAGCGCGAACGAGGAGGAGAGCAGCAGCCATGACGCCGCCCGCCTGACACGACCGAGAGCACCGGGCCCTCCGCGACCTCTCCCCGCTCCCGTCGCGGACGCGACGACCGCCTCTCCCGCGCGGTCGTCTTCCCCTGACGCTTGATCGCCCCGCCGGGCCTCGTCCGGCCACCTCTGCCTGCCTCGAT
>NZ_JAAAYH010000103.1:0-23492 GCF_018035285.1 Streptomyces sp. MK37H
TTCCCCCGCCAGTCCTGCGCGCCCCGGGCGCCCGGTCCGCCTCGTCGTCCTCGTCTCCGGCTCCGGTACGAATCTCCAGGCGCTGCTCGACGTCATCGCTGCCGAGGGCGTGGCCCGCTACGGCGCCGAGGTGGTGGCCGTGGGCGCCGACCGCGACGGCATCGAGGGCCTGGCGCGCGCCGAGCGCGCCGGGATCCCCACGTTCGTGTGCCGGGTCAAGGACCACCCCGGCCGCGCCGAGTGGGACGCCGCCCTGGCGGAGGCCACCGCCGCCCACGAGCCGGACCTGGTGGTCTCGGCCGGGTTCATGAAGATCCTGGGCCAGGAGTTCCTCGCCCGGTTCGGCGGCCGTTGCGTCAACACCCATCCCGCGCTGCTCCCCAGCTTTCCCGGCGCCCATGGCGTGCGCGACGCGCTCGCGCACGGTGTGAAGGTGACCGGATGCACCGTCCACTTCGTCGACGACGGCGTCGACACGGGCCCGATCATCGCCCAGGGCGTGGTCGAGGTCCGGGACGAGGACGACGAGTCCGCTCTCCATGAGCGGATCAAGGAAGTCGAGCGCTCGCTGCTCGTCGAGGTCGTGGGGCGTCTGGCCCGTCACGGCTACCGCATAGAGGGACGAAAGGTAAGGATCCCGTGACCGCCGAAGGTACCAAGCGGCCCATCCGCCGCGCGCTGGTCAGCGTCTACGACAAGACGGGTCTCGAGGAGCTGGCCCGAGGGCTGCACGCGGCGGGTGTCCAGCTCGTCTCGACCGGCTCGACGGCCGCGAAGATCGCCGCCGCCGGGGTCCCGGTCACCAAGGTCGAGGAGCTGACCGGCTTCCCCGAGTGTCTCGACGGCCGCGTCAAGACGCTGCACCCGCGCGTCCACGCGGGCATCCTCGCCGACCAGCGGCTCGACTCGCACCGCGAGCAGCTCCGGGAGCTGGGCGTGGACCCCTTCGAACTGGTCGTGGTCAACCTCTATCCGTTCCGCGAGACGGTCGCCTCGGGCGCCGCGCCGGACGAGTGCGTCGAGCAGATCGACATCGGCGGCCCCTCCATGGTCCGGGCCGCCGCCAAGAATCACCCGTCCGTGGCCGTGGTCGTCAACCCCGAGCGGTACGGCGACGTCCTCAAGGCCGCCGCGGAGGGCGGTTTCGACCTGGAGCGGCGCAAGCGGCTGGCGGCCGAGGCGTTCCAGCACACCGCCGCCTACGACGTGGCGGTGGCCAACTGGTTCGCGGCCGACTACGCGGCGGCGGACGACTCCTCCTTCCCGGACTTCCTGGGCGCCACCATCACCCGTAAGAACGTGCTGCGCTACGGCGAGAACCCGCATCAGCCCGCCGCCCTCTACACCGATGGCAGCGGTAAGGGGCTCGCGGAGGCCGAGCAGCTGCACGGCAAGGAGATGTCGTTCAACAACTACACGGACACCGAGGCCGCCCGCCGGGCCGCGTACGACCACACCGAGCCCTGTGTCGCGATCATCAAGCACGCCAACCCGTGCGGGATCGCGGTCGGGGCGGATGTCGCCGAGGCGCACCGTAAGGCGCACGCCTGCGACCCGCTGTCGGCCTTCGGCGGGGTGATCGCCGTCAACCGTCCGGTGTCGGTCGCCATGGCCGAGCAGGTCGCCGAGATCTTCACCGAGGTGATCGTCGCCCCGGCGTACGAGGACGGCGCGGTCGAGGTGCTCGCCCGTAAGAAGAACATCCGCGTGCTGCGCTGCGCGGAGTCGCCGGTGGAGGCCGCCGAGCAGCGCCCCATCGAGGGCGGCACGCTTGTCCAGGTCAAGGACCGCCTCCAGGCCGAGGGCGACGACCCGGCCAACTGGACCCTCGCCACGGGCGAGGCGCTGGACGCCGACGGCCTCGCCGAGCTGGCCTTCGCCTGGCGCTCCTGCCGCGCGGTGAAGTCCAACGCGATCCTGCTCGCCAAGGGCGGCGCCACGGTCGGCGTCGGCATGGGCCAGGTCAACCGCGTGGACTCGGCGAAGCTGGCCGTCGAGCGGGCCGGTGCCGAGCGGGCCACCGGTTCGTACGCCGCCTCCGACGCCTTCTTCCCGTTCCCGGACGGCTTCGAGGTGCTGGCCGAGGCGGGCGTGAAGGCCGTGGTGCAGCCGGGCGGCTCGGTCCGTGACGAGGCCGTGGTGGAGGCCGCCCAGAAGGCGGGTGTGACCATGTACTTCACGGGCACGCGCCACTTCTTCCACTGAGCGAGTACCGAGTGACCAGCGAGCGGGCACCGGGCGATCGCTGAGCGAGCACAGGAGGCCGCACCCCGACCGGATCACGGGGTGCGGCCTTCGCCGGTCCGGCCCCGACCGGCCCCTGATTGGATCCGATGTCCCCGCATCCGGGAGGATGAAGTCATGACCGCCCAGATTCTCGATGGCAAGGCAACCGCAGCCGCGATCAAGTCCGATCTCGTCAGCCGCGTGGAGGCGCTGAAGGCCAAGGGCATCCATCCCGGCCTCGGGACCGTGCTGGTGGGCGAGGACCCCGGCAGCAAGTGGTACGTGGCGGGCAAGCACCGCGACTGCGCCGAGGTCGGCATCGCCTCCATCCGGCGCGACCTGCCCGAGACCGCCACCCAGGAGGAGATCGAGGCGGCGGTCCGGGAGCTCAACGAGGACCCGTCCTGCACGGGCTACATCGTCCAGCTGCCGCTCCCCAAGGGCATCGACGCCAACCGGGTGCTGGAGCTGATCGACCCGGTCAAGGACGCCGACGGGCTGCACCCGATGAACCTCGGCCGGCTGGTGCTCAACGAGAGCGGCCCGCTGCCGTGCACGCCCCAGGGCGTCATCCAGCTACTGCGCCACCACGGTGTGGAGATCAACGGCGCGCATGTGGTGGTCGTCGGCCGCGGCATCACCGTCGGCCGGTCGATCGGGCTGCTGCTGACCCGCCGCTCGGAGAACGCGACGGTCACCCTCTGCCACACCGGCACCCGCGACCTGCCCGGGATCCTGCGCCAGGCCGACATCATCGTGGCGGCCGCCGGGGTGCGGCACCTGGTCAAGCCGGAGGACGTCAAGCCGGGCGCGGCGGTGCTCGACGTGGGCGTCAGCCGGGACGAGCACGGCAAGATCGCCGGAGATGTGCACCCCGGTGTGACCGAGGTCGCGGGCTGGGTCTCGCCGAACCCGGGCGGGGTCGGCCCGATGACCCGCGCCCAGCTGCTGGTCAACGTGGTGGAGGCCGCGGAGCGGGACGCGAAGGCGGCCGCCGACGCCGGTGCCGGCCATGACGGCTGAGGCGAGCGAGCCGGCGGCCGGGGAGCAGCCACCCGCGCCGCCCGCGGGGCCCGGCCGGTTCATCCGCAGGTCGCGCCGCTTCCCGCTGATCACCCGGGACACCGCGCGTCCGGAGGGCGGCGGCCGGGCCGCGCCCGGTGCCGCTCCGGCGCCCGCCCGGCAGTGGCCGCTGCTCGCGGTGATGGGCGGGGTGGGCCTGGGGCTGCTGATCGTCGCCCTGGACGCCTTCCGGGCGGGCACGGTGCTGATCGGGCTGTCCCTGCTGGCGGGCGCCTTCTTCCGGTGGGCGCTGCCCGAGGTGGGGATGCTCGCGGTGCGATCGCGCTTCACCGACATGCTGACCTACGGACTGCTGGGCGCGGCGATCGTGCTGCTGTCCCTGATGGCCCAGCCGGATCCCTGGGTGTCGATCCCGTTCCTTGACGACGTGGTGCATTTCACGGTGCGCTAGCCGACGGTGTGAAACGGCGGCCCGTCCTCTCCCCCGTGGAAGGACGGGCCGCCGTCGTTGTGGCCGGATCCGAACGGTCCGGCGGCGGTCCGCCCTCTCCCCCGAAGAAGGACGGACCGCCTGGTAATCAGGGTTGTGTGTGAGCTGTGCCGGATCAATGAGCGTGGGGACCCTGTGGCGCGGAAGTGACCGTTCCAGCACGAGGTCTCCGCTGTGCAACGACGAGCCGGGCGTGGGGGAGTGCGTACCGGTGCACGAAATGCTCCGATGCGCCCCCGCCCGAAGAGCTGACATCCTGGGACAAGGCATCCCTTTGGGTAGTCAGTTCGGGGCCCGGGGACGCCAACAGCGGCCGCAGCGCGGGAGATTGACAGGTATGTGCGGGGGGACAGGGGGAGGCAATGCCTCGTTGGAGGGACTTACCTGAGGAACTCGATCCGCAGGTCCGGGAGTTCACCGGCCGGCTGCGCACGCTCGTCGAGCGCAGCGGGCTGAGCGTCGTCACCGTCGCCGACCGCACCGGCTACAGCAAGAGTTCCTGGGAGCGCTACCTCAACGGGCGGCTGCTGCCCCCGCGGCGCGCGGTGGAGGCCCTGGCCGAGGCCACCGGCGCCGATGCCCATCACCTCAGCACGCTGTGGGAGCTGGCGGAGCGGGCCTGGAGTCGCTCCGAGATGCGGCACGACGTCACGATGGAGGCCATCAGCGTCGCGCAGGCGCGGGCCGCCATCGGGCAGTTCGACCCGGCGGCGCAGGGGGTGGATGCCCGGAAGAACGGCCGCTCCCCGGGGAAGGACCGGCCGAGGGTCGAACCGCCCGATCCGGAGCAGCCGTTGGTCGCGACGGCTCCGGTGTTCCCGGCTCGTGCGGCATCGGCCGGACGGGCACCGGACTCCGCCGAGCCGCCGTCGCCCGCGTCGTCCCCTCGGTCGTCGTCGCCGTCCCCGAGGGGGCGGAAGCGTGCCGCCGCGCTGTTCGCCGGGGGGCTCGTCGGCGCGCTCCTGCTCGTGGCCGGTGCCGTCCTGCTGCTCGAAGCGGGCGGCGACGGTGAGAAGCGCGGGGAGCGGCCGACCACCGCGCCGGCCACCAGCGCGCGTCAGCAGCTCCCGGAGGGCGTGAAGTGCGTCGGCCAGGACTACACCGGCCAGGATCCGCAGGCCATGGGGTGCGGCACCTCCGCGACGACGACCGCGGACGTCACCGTCGGCACCGCGTATGTCGAGGTCCGCTACAGCAAGACCTGCAAAGCCGCCTGGGCCCGGATCGCCCGGGCCACCCCGGGCGATGTCATCCAGGTCAAGGCGCCGGGTGTGAGCGGCGGCGCGGCCCGCTCGCAGAGCGGCAGGGTCGGCGCCGACGGCGATGCCTACACCAAGATGATTCCGGTGGACGCCGCCGCGCGGGCCACCGCGTGTGCCACCCTCGGTGGCGGTACGCGCGCCTGCACGGCCCCCGGCGCCCGCGGCTGAGCGGCGGGGGAGCGAGGCCTGTCCGGGAGGCCGCCCGGAGCCCGTCCGGGAGCTCGTCCGGAGCCCGACCGGAGCCGGTTCGGGAGCTCGTCCGGAGCTCGTCCGGAGCCGGTTCGGGAACTCGTCCGGAGCCCGTCCGGAGGAATTCGTAAAACCGGGGGGAATGAGCCGGGGGAATCGGGGCAGGCGCTGCCCGAGCCCCCCCACGGGTGCGGCACTGGGCGGCCGCCTGCACTCCCCCTCCTGGCAGGCGGCCGCCAAAGTGCGCGGTGGTCCCATGTGCGCGGTGGTCCGGAACGCACGGTGAGCGGTTACACAATGGCCCGAGAGAACGTGGGTCAGGTGCCGTCGGATAGCCTGACGCAGGTATCTCGACACCAAGAGATCTTGGACTGACAACACAGCGCAGGAGACCGCCATGACCCGCACTCCCGTCACCGTCACCGTCACCGGCGCGGCCGGCCAGATCGGCTACGCGCTGCTCTTCCGCATCGCCTCCGGTCAGCTCCTCGGCGCGGACGTGCCGGTCAAACTGCGTCTCCTGGAGATCCCGCAGGGGCTGAAGGCCGCCGAGGGCACCGCGATGGAGCTCGACGACTGCGCCTTCCCGCTGCTCCAGGGCATCGACATCTCCGACGACCCGAACGTGGGCTTCGACGGTGCGAACGTCGCGCTGCTGGTCGGCGCCCGCCCGCGCACCAAGGGCATGGAGCGCGGCGATCTGCTGGAGGCCAACGGCGGCATCTTCAAGCCGCAGGGCAAGGCCATCAACGACCACGCCGCGGATAACATCAAGATCCTGGTCGTGGGCAACCCGGCCAACACCAACGCGCTCATCGCCCAGGCCGCCGCGCCGGACGTACCGGCCGAGCGCTTCACCGCGATGACCCGGCTGGACCACAACCGCGCGCTGTCGCAGCTGGCGAAGAAGACCGGCGCCCCGGTCAGCGAGATCAAGAAGCTGACGATCTGGGGCAACCACTCCGCCACTCAGTACCCGGACGTCTTCCACGCCGAGGTCGCGGGCAAGAACGCCGCGGAGGTCGTCAGCGACGAGCAGTGGCTGGCCGACACCTTCATCCCGACCGTCGCCAAGCGCGGTGCCGCGATCATCGAGGCGCGCGGCGCCTCCTCGGCCGCCTCCGCCGCCAACGCCGCCATCGACCACGTCCACACCTGGGTCAACGGCACCGACGCCGACGACTGGACCTCCGCCGGTGTGGTCTCCGACGGCTCGTACGGGGTGCCGGAGGGCCTGATCTCCTCGTTCCCGGTCACCGCCAAGAACGGGAAGTTCGAGATCGTCCAGGGCCTGGACATCAACGAGTTCTCGCGGTCCCGCATCGACGCGTCGGTGAAGGAGCTCGAGGACGAGCGCGAGGCCGTGCGGAACCTCGGCCTGATCTGACGCGCCCCAGCGCGCCCCGACGCGGCCGTTTCCGAAGGGTCACATTCCGGTATTCACTCCGGAGTGTGACCCTTCGGCCATGCACTGTAATCGCGGGCCATCTTCCCCTACCGTGAAGGCAGTTGCTACGGCCTCGGGGGGAAACATGGCCAATACGCGCGGTGATCATTCTTCTGGCGGCGCTGATCCTTCTGGCGGTGCTCATTCTTCTGTGAGCGATCACTCCGCTCGTCTGCCGCGGTCGCGGGCGGAGCCGTCACCGGCCGTCCCTTCTCCTCGTACCGCCGCTGACGCTTCTCCCTACGCCACCAGCGAGGCCACCCGGCTGTTATGCGCGGGCGCCTATCTGGACGACGACTTCCGGGACGCGGTCGTGGACGAGCTGTATGTCCACGAGGAGCGCGCCGTGGCGCCCTCGCTGGGCATCGACGCGGTCCGGGTGCTCGCGCACGCGCTGCGCGCCCGCCGTCTGGAGGCGTGCTGGACCGCGCTGCTGGTGTCCTTATGGGTGCTGGACTTCCTGCTGGCCCAGGGCTTCTTCTATCTCTTCCTGCTCTCCTGCGCGCTGCTACTGCTGGCGGCCTGGGCCAGGGGTGGCGCCATGGGCGCCTTCCGTGCCGACTATCCCGGGGCCGACGGGGTCACCCTCACCCGGCGGCGGGCGGCCGCGGTGTTGCGGGTGCTCGGCTGTCTGACCCTGCTGTCCTATGTGTTCTCCGCCCTGACACAGGCGCTCACGGACGGGCAGTCCGATCCGGGCGGGCTGCAGGCCTTCGCACCGGTCCTGGCCACCGGGTCGGACACCACCGCCGCCTGGTTCGCGCTGGTGATCCCGGCCGCGATGGCCGCGGCGGTCGCCCTGCACCGCGAGCATGTGGCCCGGGTGCTGGCCACCGATCTGGAGCCGGAGACCTTCGCCGACCCCGCCGCGGACCCCGCGGAGCGGTTCGAGGGCGGGCGCTTCCAGCGGGTGCGGGCCCTGATCCGCCGTGAGCAGTACTCACCGGTGATCCTCTACCACGATCGGCATCCCTTCCTCGGCGCGGGCACCGCCCATGACACCTGGACCCTCGCCGTCGAGCTGCGGCCGCGCGAGGGCGGCGATCCGGTGCCGTTGGACAACCGCGTGATCCTGGAGCGGATCCGGCCGCTGGTCGAGAAGTTGCGCACTCCCTCCGCCCAGGGCATCGCCTCCGCCCAGGGCATCGCCTCCGCCCAGGGCACCGCCCCCGCCCAAGGCACCGCTCCCGCGCAGGGCACCGCTCCCGCCGCCGCCGAGAGCCGTGACCGGCTGCGCGGCCTGGAGCTCGACGAATGCGTCTTCCTCAAGGTCACCGGATTACGGAGCCGCTCCTTCGTGCCGTACGGCGAGGCGGACTTCGCGCGGGAGCGGGCGGAGGCCGTCGAGGAGGGCGGCGAGATCCGCCGGCACTTTCTGCGCATCCGCGTCGGCGCATGGCGGGAAGAGGTCGTCACCACGGTCTTCGTGCGGGTGCATACGCAGGGCGGCATGCTGATGCTGGAGTTCGCCCCGCATGTGCTGCGCCCGATCCGCCCGGACTTCCGGGCGGTCGACCGGCTCTCCGACTCCCACCGCCGCGGCGGACTGCCGGGCAAGGTGATCTGGGCGCTGGGGCGGACGCCCACGGCGGCGGGCCGGGCGGTCATCCACGCCTTCCGCTCGGCCGCCTTCCTCTGGCGGATGTACGCGGGGGGCTATGAGGCGGCCATCCCCGACGGGCCCTGGGTCTCGGTGCGGGAGCTGGGCAGCGACGTAGGCGCATCGCTCTTCCAGGAGATGGATGTCAGCCGCTATCTGAAGAGCGTCGAGGACCGGGTGGCCAACGGCGTGCGAAGGGCGCTCGACGAAGCCGGCTGGGAGACCGGTGAGTTCGAGCAGAAGGTCATCAATGTGAGCGGCGGCGGAGTCTTCATCGAGTCCGCGGAGCACAGCGCCTTCGGCTTCGGTGACCACAACGCCATCAGCAACACCACCGGAAGCAATGGAGCGGGAGGCGGCCATGGCGATGGCTGACACGGAGGACGGTAGCGACATGGGCGGCGGCGCGGGCCACGCGGCGGGCGCGAGCGGTGGCGGCGCGACCCCGGCGGCGGGCGGCGGGAGCAAGTTCGGAAACATCCGGTTCGGCAAGGTGCAGGGCAGCGCCATCGGCTTCGGCGACCACAACCACATCGTGAACGGACGGCAGGGGGAGGCCCCTTGTGACCCCGCCTATCAGGAGCTGCTGGAGGCCGTTCGGCAGCTTGCCGAGGATCTGCGGCGGGTGGTCCCGAGCCCGGAGGTCGGCGCGCTCTCCGACGAGTTGGACCGGACCGAGGACGAGATCCAGCGCACCGGCCGGGCCGGGGCCGGCCGACTGGCCCGGATCCGGGTGATGTTGCAGGACGCGAGCGCCAGTGTCGGCATGCTCGCCTCGGGCGTCGCCGTCGGACAGGCGGTCGGCGCGCTGTTGGGCGGGTGAGATGAGCACCCCGGGCGGCGAGGGGGGCCGTCGATGGGACGAGGAGGCCCAGCGCTGGGTGGGAGCGGGCGCGGAGCCGCCGGCCCCGGGCCGAAGACCACCCAATCCGCATCTGGGCACGGTGCTGCTGGCGGTGCTCGCCGTGGTGCTGGTCGGCGGGATCGGTTTCGGCGCCTGGAAGCTGGTGTCGGGCGGCGGGGATGACAAGCCCCGGGCGGACGGCGGTTCGCCCTCGGCCTCGTCCTGGTCGCCGTCGGCCGAGCAGCCTTCGGCGTCGTCGTCGGGGCCGTACGCGGAGCCGACCTCGGCGCCGCCGTCGGTGTCCGAGGACAGCACCCAGGGGCCGCCGGCGGACTATGTGCGCACCACCGACCCGGAGGGATTCCGGCTGGATGTGCCCACGGGCTGGCAGCGGGTCAAGCGCGACACCGGGGTGTTCTACGAGTCGTCCGACGGGGGCAGTCTGATCCAGGTCTTCGCGCTGACCGAGCCCGACATCACGCCGTACGAGGCGCTGCGCCAAGCGGAGACGGGGCTCAAGAAGAACCCCGGCTACAAGCGGTATGAGCTCAAGCGGCTCGGGCCCGGCGATGACGCGGACGCGGAGCTGGAGTACGGCTACCGCAGCGCCAAGTACGGCCCGCGGCGGATACTCGACCGGGCCTTCACCGGCCCGGACCAGGTGCAGTACGCGGTGCTGGTCGCGGGCCCGGCCGACGACTGGCCGAAGCAGCGGGAGCGGCAGGGCATCGTCCTGGCGTCCTTCTGCCCCACGGTCTACTGCCCGGCCACCTGACCGGCGGCCGGGCGACGGATCAGTATCGGTGCGATGACAGGGGGTGGGGCGGCCCCCGGACCGGGTACATCGATGTGGGCCGACACGGCTTATCCGCATATGGGAGCAGAGATCCATCATCGGGGGGCATAGATGAGCATGCACAACGGGGGAGCGCCGGGGCAGGACGCCAGGCGGGTGCTACGGGCACTGGCGGTGACGATCTTCCTGATCGCGGGGATCGCGTTCTCCGGATGGGTGGCCTTCGGAGGCGACGGCACCTCCCGGAATCAGGCGGGTCCGCTGCCCTGGGACCGGGAGAGCCCCACGGCCACGCCGAGCGGGGACGCCTCCCAGCCGAGCGATCTCTACCCCTCGCCCGGCCCCGAGACCAGCGGACCGACCGATCTCCCCACGGACCTTCCGACCGGGACGCCCTCCGGGTCCCCGTCCGCGACGCCGTTCGGCACCCCGTCCTCACCCTCCCTGACGGGCGCCGCCCCGCCCGCGGGCTACAGCACCCAGGCCGACCCGGCCGGGTACCACCTCGCGGTCCCGGACGGATGGCGGCGGACGACCGAGGGCCCCAGCGTCTACTACACCTCGCCCGACGACAGCACCGTGATCCAGATCTTTGAGCTGCACGGCCCCGAGTCGACGCCGTACGAGTCCGCCCAGGAGGCCGAGCGGATCGCCTCCACCCACCGCGACTACGAGCAGATCGCCCTCACCCGGCTGGGCTCGGCAGCCATGGACCCGGTCCAGCTGGAGTACACATACGAGTCCAAGAGCGACGGCCACCGCCGGATGCTCGACCGCCGCTTCGCCGCCCCCGGCGGCACCATGTACGCGGTGCTGGTGAGCGGCCCCTCCGGGGCCGGGGACCGGGTGGAGGAGCGGGAGGTCCACCAGGCGGCGGTGGACACCTTCTGCCCGACGGCCTACTGCACGACGTCCTGACCGCACCGTCCCTTGACCGCGCCGCGTCCTGACCCGCACTCCCTCTCGACGGCACCCCCGCCTCTCGGCCGCACCTCCGCCTCTCGACCACGCCCCCTTGTGACCCGAACCACTTCTTGACCGCACGGCGTCTTGACACACAGGCCGATCATGAGTCGAGGGGCCGGTTCCGCCTTCGGATCACGTGAGCCGGCCCACTTTCTCTTGCGAATCGCGCATAGGTTCCCGCCTTCCGGTTAGGGCTCCATGTTGCTGGCTTGGACCAGTGGCACAGCACGCGGAACCGGAAGGCAGAAATCACGTGGCGGCAGTCGAGACCATTCATGTGGACGGGGTGTGGCAGGCAGCCGCATCCGGGGCGCAGCGGGAGGTCCTCGACCCCGCGGACGCCAAGACCCTCGCCGTCGTCGCGGAGGGTGGTGTCGAGGACACCGACGCGGCGATCGCGGCCGCGCGTCGCGCCTTCGACCAGGGGCCCTGGCCCGGGACGCCGGTGGCCGAGCGGGCGGCGCTGCTGCGCCGCGTCGCCGACCTGCTCCAGCGCGACCGCGAGACGATCGCGCTCATCGAGAGCCGTGACACGGGTAAGACGCTGGAGGAGGGCCGGGTCGACGTCGACGACGTGACCAACGCCTTCCGCTACTTCGCCGATCTGGTCGCGGGCGAGTCGGCCGGGCGCGTGGTCGACGCGGGCACCTCCGATGTGCACAGCGTCGTGGTCCATGAGCCGGTCGGTGTCTGCGCGATGATCACCCCCTGGAACTATCCGCTGCTCCAGGCCAGCTGGAAGGTCGCCCCGGCGCTGGCCGCCGGGAACACCTTTGTGATCAAGCCCAGCGAAGTGACCCCGCTGTCCACCGTCCATCTGGTGAAGCTGCTGGCCGAGGCCGGGCTGCCGACCGGGGTGGCCAATGTGGTCACCGGCGCGGGCGACCCCGTGGGCGCCCGGCTGTCCGAGCACCCGGATGTGGATCTGGTCTCCTTCACCGGTGGCCTGGTCAGCGGCACCAAGGTCGCGCAGGCCGCCGCGCCGACGGTCAAGAAGGTCGCGCTGGAGCTCGGCGGCAAGAACCCCAATGTGGTCTTCGCCGACGCCTGTGCCACCGCCGAGGGCTTTGACACCGCCGTCGACCAGGCCCTGAACGCCGCCTTCATCCACAGCGGCCAGGTCTGCTCGGCCGGTGCCCGGCTGATCATCGAGGAGTCGGTGCGCGAGCGGTTCGTGGCCGAGCTCGCCCGCCGTGCGGAGAAGATCAAGCTGGGCCGCGGCACCGAGGACGGTGTCGAATGCGGTCCGCTGGTCTCGGCCCAGCAGCTGGACAAGACCGAGGCGTATGTGGCGTCCGCCCTGGAGGAGGGCGCGCTGCTGCGTTGCGGTGGCAAGCAGCCGGAGCCCAACGAGGTCCGCCCGGCCACCGGCTACTTCTACCTCCCGACCGTGCTCGACCAGTGCCACCGCGAGATGCGGGTGGTGCGGGAGGAAACGTTTGGGCCGATTCTGACGGTCGAGTCCTTCCAAACCGAGGACGAGGCAGTCACACTCGCCAATGACACGGAGTACGGACTGGCCGGCGCCGTCTGGTCCGCCGACACCGCCCGGGCGCGGCGCGTCGCCGCCCGGCTGCGGCACGGCACCGTGTGGATCAACGACTACCACCCCTACCTTCCGCAGGCCGAATGGGGCGGTTTCGGCAAGTCCGGGGTCGGGCGCGAGCTCGGTCCCGCGGGCCTTGACGAATACCGCGAGACCAAGCACGTCTACGAGAACCTGCGACCGAGCCCGGTGCGCTGGTTCGCCGGCTGATGCCCCGCCGCCGGCCCCGCCCGGGGAACGGCCGGGCCCGGATTCGTCCCCCGGGGCCCGGACCCGGCCGCGCCCGATCGCGGCGACCGGCGGCGAGCAGCCCGTAAGGCACGCAAGGCACCCAGCAACACCCCCCCAGGGGCGGCAGTAGTCCCCGGCCCGCACCGGCGCGAGCCGTTTGGTAAGACCGCGAGGAGTAACCCCACATGTCCGTACCTGTCGCATACGACTACGTCGTGATCGGCGGCGGCACCGCAGGATCGGTGATCGCTTCCCGGCTCACCGAGGACCCGGACATCCGTGTCGCCGTCATCGAGGGCGGACCGTCGGATGTCGACCGGCCCGATGTGCTCACCCTGCGCCGATGGCTCGGCCTGCTCGGCGGCGACTTGGACTACGACTACCCCACCACCGAGCAGCCACGCGGAAATTCGCATATCCGGCACAGCCGGGCGCGGGTGCTCGGAGGGTGCTCCTCGCACAACACCCTGATCTCCTTCAAGCCGCTGCCCGGTGACTGGGACGAGTGGGCCGAGGCCGGCGCCGAGGGCTGGGACGCGGAGTCCATGGACCCGTACTTCCAGCGGCTGCGCAACAACATCGTCCCGGTGGACGAGAAGGACCGGAACGCGATCGCGCGGGACTTCGTCGACGCCGCCCAGGCCGCCGCCGGGGTGGAGCGGGTCGAGGGGTTCAACAAGAAGCCGTTCCACGAGGGCGTCGGCTTCTTCGACCTCGCCTACCACCCGGAGAACAACAAGCGCTCCTCGGCGTCGGTCGCCTATCTGCACCCGTTCCTGGACCGGCCCAACCTCCATCTGATGCTGGAGACCTGGGCGTACAAGCTGGAGCTGGACGACACCGGCCGGGTCACCGGCGTGCATGTGTGCACCAAGGACGGCGAGGAGATCCTGGTCCGGGCCGAGACCGAGGTCCTGGTCTGCGCGGGCGCCGTGGACACCCCGCGGCTGCTGATGCACTCCGGTATCGGACCCAAGGGCGATCTGGAGGCGCTGAGCATTCCCGCCGTCCACGATCTGCCGGGCGTCGGCGAGAACCTGCTCGACCACCCCGAGTCGGTCATCGTGTGGGAGACGGACGGCCCGATTCCGGACAACTCCGCGATGGACTCCGACGCGGGACTGTTCATCCGGCGGGACCCCGAATCCCGGGGCCCGGACCTGATGTTCCACTTTTACCAGATTCCGTTCACCGACAATCCGGAGCGGCTGGGCTACGAAAAGCCTGAGCACGGCGTGTCGATGACCCCCAACATCCCCAAGCCGCGCAGCCGCGGCCGGCTCTACCTCACCAGCGCCGACCCGTCCGTCAAGCCCGCCCTCGACTTCCGGTACTTCACGGACGAGGAGGACTACGACGGCCGCACGCTGGTCGACGGCATCCGTGTCGCGCGTGAGATCGCCAAGACCGAACCGCTGGCGAGCTGGCTCAAGCGCGAGGTGTGCCCGGGCCCGGAGATCACCTCGGACGAGGAGATCAGCGAGTACGCCCGCAAGGTCGCGCACACCGTGTACCACCCGGCGGGCACCTGTCGTATGGGTGCCACGTCGGACGAACTCGCCGTGGTCGGCCCCGATCTTCGGATCCGGGGCCTGAACGGCGTCCGTATCGCCGACGCGTCCGTCTTCCCGACGATGCCGGCCGTGAACCCGATGATCGGAGTCCTGATGGTGGGCGAGAAGTGCGCTGAGCTGCTGTTCGAGGAGCGCGATCGGGAACGGCGCAGGCCCGATGACCGAGCCGCCGCGCATCAGCCGGGAGGTGAGGCGTGATGGCTACGACCGTGGTCCCCGAGACGCCCGGCACCCCCGAGATCCCCGAGAGCGGCGAGCGCACCCCGGTGTTCTCGGTGCGCGACCTGTGGAAGGTCTTCGGCCCCAAGGCCGACCGGATCCCCGGCTCCGCCGAGGCCGAGCTGTCCGCCGGTGAGCTGCGTGCCCGCACCGGCTGCACCGCCGCCGTCCGCGAGGTCTCCTTCGACGTCCAGCCGGGCGAGGTGTTCGTGGTCATGGGGCTGTCCGGCTCCGGCAAGTCCACCCTCGTCCGCTGCCTCACCCGGCTGATAGAGCCCACCTCCGGCACTCTGAAGATCGACGGCGAGGACGTCCTGGCCATGGACAAGGCCCGGCTGCGCGATCTGCGCCGGCATCGCGCCGCCATGGTCTTCCAGCACTTCGGGCTGCTGCCGCACCGCTCCGTCCTCGACAACGTCGCCTATGGGCTGGAGATCCAGGGCGTGGGCAAGGCCGAGCGCCGGGCCAAGGCCGCCGAGGTGGTGGAGAAGGTCGGCCTCACCGGCCTCGAGCGCCGCCGCCCCGGCCAGCTCTCCGGCGGTCAGCAGCAGCGCGTGGGTCTGGCCCGGGCGCTCGCCGTCGACCCCGAGGTGCTGCTCTTCGACGAGCCGTTCAGCGCGCTCGACCCGCTGATCCGCCGCGATATGCAGGAGGAGGTCATCCGGCTGCACCACGAGGAGGGCCGGACGATGGTCTTCATCACCCATGACCTCAGCGAGGCGCTGCGCCTCGGTGACCGCATCATGCTGATGCGCGACGGCGGGATCGTGCAGCTGGGCACCCCGGAGGAGATCGTCGGCTCCCCGGCGGACGACTACGTACGGGACTTCGTCCGCGACGTGCCGCGGGAGCAGGTGCTGACCGTGCGCCGCGCGATGCGCCCCGCGACGTCCGACGAGCAGGACGGCGGGCCCGCACTGGCCCCGGGCACCACGGTCGCCGACGCGATCGAGGCCGTGGCCCGCACCGGCGGCCCTGCGCGCGTCGTGGACGGCGGCCGCTGCCTGGGCGTTGTCGACCACGCCTGTCTGCTGAGCGTCGTCGCGGGCCTGGACGGCAAGGAGGTGGCCGCGGCATGAGTCCCACCTCGACCATCTCTCCGCCAGGCCGCACCGGGGGGCGCGTATGAGTGCCACCGCCACCCGCCCGTCCACCGACCCCGCCACCGAACCGGCGGCCACCGGGACGGCGGCGGACGAGACGCGCCCGTCCCGGCTGAGCGCCGTCGTGCACAGCCATGCCGCGCGCAAGCTGGCGGCGCTCGTGGTGATCGCCGCCGTGCTGGTGCCGCTCGCGCACGCGAAGTGGGCGAGCGGCAGCTGGCCGGACGCGCTGACCGTCGATGTGTCCGAGCCGCTCGGCAAGGCCAGCGACTGGATCATCGACAACCGCGACAGCCACTGGATCTTCCTCTACTTCTTCGGCCACATCAGCAACGCGGTCATCATCTGCGTGCGCGCCGTCTACGTCGTCCTGCTCACCCTCGGCTGGGCCGGGGTGACCGCCGCCTCGACCCTGGTGGCCTGGCGGGTCGCCGGGGTGCGGGTCGCGGTGACGACGCTGGTGTCCTTCGCCGTGTGCGGGCTGCTGGGCATGTGGGTGCCGACGATGCAGACGCTCGCGCTGATGGCCGTCGCCGTCACCGCGTCCGTCGTCATCGGCGGGCTGCTGGGTCTGGCCGGCGGGCTCTCGGAACGGGCATTCCGGGCGCTGCGCCCGATTCTGGACACCATGCAGGTGCTGCCCGCGTTCGCCTATCTGCTGCCCGTCGTGCTGATCTTCGGCATCGGCGTACCGGGCGCGGTGCTGGCCACCGTGATCTACGCGGCCCCGCCGATGGCCCGGCTCACCGCCCTCGGCCTGCGCGGCGCGGACGCCGGGGTGCTGGAGGCGGTGGCCTCGCTCGGCGCCACCTGGCGGCAGCGGCTGCTGTCGGCCCGGCTGCCGCTGGCCCGCAAGGAACTGCTGCTGGGCGTCAACCAGGCGATCATGATGGCGCTGTCCATGGCCGTCATCGCCTCCGTGATCGGCGGCGGCGGTCTCGGTGACCGCGTCTACCAGGCGCTGTCCAGCGTGGACGTCGGCAAGGCGCTCGCCGCCGGCCTCCCGATCGTGCTGCTCGCGGTCGTGATGGACCGCACCACGGCGTCGGCGGGCGAGCGCCTCGGCGAGCCCCCGGCCGAGGGCGGGCCCCGGCTGCTGCGCGGCTGGCCCGCCTGGGCGGGCGTCGGGGTGATCAGCGTGGCGGTGACCCTCGTCGGACGCCTGGCCGGGTCCCAGACCTGGCCGACCGGCTGGACCGTCCCCATCGAGGAGCCGGTCAACCAGTTCAAGGACTGGATGGTCGAGCACCTCTACACGGGTGTGCCGGTCGTCGGCGGCACCGCCGATTGGGCCTCGGACTACGTCAAGTGGATCCTGGACCCGCTGCGCGAGGGGCTGCAGGGCCTCCCGTGGTACGCGGTGCTGCTGATCGTCGCGACGCTGGCCTGGCTGATCGGCACCTGGGCCACCGCGCTGACCGCCACCGCCGCCATGGCCGCGATCGGGGTGCTCGGGGTGTGGGAGCCGTCCATGGACACCCTCTCCCAGGTGCTGGCGGCCGTCTTCGTCACGCTGGTGCTCGGCTTCGCGATCGGCATCGCGGCCGCGCGGTCCACCCGGCTGGAGCGGCTGCTGCGGCCGGTGCTGGATGTGTGCCAGACCATGCCGCAGTTCGTGTATCTGATCCCGGTGGTCGCGCTGTTCGGCGTCGGCCGCGCTCCGGCGGCGGCCGCGGCCATCGTCTACGCGCTGCCCGCCGTCATCCGCATCACCACCCAGGGGCTGCGGAACGTGGATCCGGCGGCGCTGGAGTCGGCGCGTTCTCTCGGCGCCACCCGGGGGCAGCAACTGCGCCAGGTCCAGCTCCCGCTGGCCCGCCCGGCGCTGCTGCTGGCCGTTAACCAGGGCGTGGTGCTGGTGCTCGCCGTGGTGATCATTGGCGGTCTGGTCGGCTCGGGCGCGCTCGGCTACGACGTGGTGTTCGGCCTGGCCCAGGGCGATCTGGCCACCGGTCTGGTCGCCGGCGCGGCCATCGTCTGCCTGGGTCTGATGCTGGACCGGGTCACCCAGCCGACGTCGCGCCGCGACAGGAAGGGGGCCTGAGATGGCTCGCACCCGCACTCAGCTGCTGATGGCCGTCGCCGGGGTCGCGGCCGTGTTCACCGCGACCGGCTGCGGCGCGGCGGACATGACCAAGCAGTCCTCGCCGTACGCCAATGTGGGCGGGGCGAAGAGCGTCACGCTCTCCGTCCAGTCGTGGGTCGGCGCCCAGTCCAATGTCGCGGTCGCCCAGTATCTGCTGGAGCACGAGCTGGGCTATCGCGTCGACACCGTGCAGGTGGACGAGGTGCCGGCGTGGGACGCGCTCAGCCAGGACCGGGTGGACGCGATCCTGGAGGACTGGGGCCACCCGGACCAGGAGCAGCGCTACGTCAAGGACAAGAAGACGATCGTGCCGGGCGGCGGGCTCGGCGTCACCGGCCATATCGGCTGGTGGGTGCCGAAGTACTTCGCCGACGCCCATCCCGACGTCCTGGACTGGAAGAACCTCAACAAATACGCGAAGACCTTCAAGACCGCGGAGAGCGGCGGCAAGGGCCAGCTGCTGGACGGTTCACCGTCCTATGTCACCAATGACAAGGCGCTGGTGAAGAATCTGAAGCTGAACTACCAGGTCGTCTTCGCGGGTTCGGAGGCGGCGCAGATCACCCAGATGAAGCAGTTCGCCAAGGCGAAGAAGCCGTTCCTGTCGTACTGGTACGAGCCGCAGTGGCTGTTCAACCAGGTGCCGATGGTCGAGGTGAAGCTGCCCAAGTACACGGACAAGTGCGCTGCTGAGGGCGCCAAGGACCCCGACTCCTTCGACTGCGCCTACCCGACCACACCGCTGCAGAAGTATCTGAACGCGGACTTCGCGAAGAAGGGCGGCAAGGCGGCGGCGTTCCTGAAGAAGTTCCACTGGACCAAGAAGGACCAGAACGAGGTGTCCGAGTTGATCGCCTCGCAGGGGATGTCACCCGAGGACGCCGCGAAGAAGTGGGTCGAGGCGCATCCGGACGTCTGGAAGAAGTGGCTGCCCTGAGTCCGGATCACGCTCAGGGCAGCATGGGCGACCGGATTACTTGAGGAAGCCCGCGGTGTCGAGTGTGAGGCCGAGCGGTTCGGGGAGCGTCACCGGCTCCCCGAACGCCGCTCGGTGCTTATCCCGGTAGCGGCCCTTCCCGTCCGGTACGGAGTACACGGTCGTGGAGCCCTCGTCGTCGTGCGGGTCGATCAGCAAATAGATCGGCACATTGGAGTGGGCGTAGCCCTTGACCTTGGCCTGGAGATCGCGCGCTCGTGTGGAGGGCGATGTGATCTCGGCGACGAGCAGGACGTCATCCGCCTGGACCTGCCACTCCTCCATGCTCTTCAGCGCTTCCGACTCGCAGATGAGCAGGTCCGGAATGAACCTCTCCTCCGTCGCGGGGAGGAAGACCGTGGCGGTGTTGGTAATGATCCAGTCTTCCGGTACCTCACGGTTGAGACGACGCTGGAGTCGGCCATAGATCCAGTTGTGGAAATTCGCAGGCGTCGGTGAGATGACGATCTCCCCCCCGATGAGTTCTGCCCGCATTCCATCCGGCAGCTCCAGCCGGGCATGGATGTCGAGCAGATTTTCGAACTCTTGGTCGGGCAGTGGCGCCGTCATCACGAGACCTCCCATTGGCGGGTCCCCCTTCTGGCTGTGTTGCCTTCGTGCCGTACTGCCATGCGGGGGCCTGTCACCATCATGCGTTACGCGATGACTCCGACGTCGGATAACGGTCCCCCGTCGTCACCAACGACGACGGGGGCAGATGGTCACACGGTCGGCTTGTAGGCGCCGGGGGCCATGCGGGTGGTCACACCGATCCGGTTCCAGGCGTTGATGGTGAAGATCAGGGCGATGAGCTGGGCCAGCTCACGCTCCTCGAAGTGCTTGGCGGCCCGCTCGTAGACCTCGTCCGGGACGAAGCCGTCGGTCAGGACGGTGACGGCCTCGGTCAGGGCGAGGGCGGCCTGCTCCTTCTCGGAGTAGAGGTGGCCGGCCTCCTCCCAGGCGTTGAGGAGGTACAGGCGCTCCTCGGACTCGCCCGCCGCGCGGGCGTCCTTGGTGTGCATATCGATGCAGAAGGCGCAGCGGTTGAGCTGTGAGGCACGGACCTTGACCAGCTCGGCCAGCGTCGGGTCGACGCCCTTTCTGGCGGCCGCGTCCAGGGTGACCATGGCCTTGTAGACCTCGGGGGCGGCCTTGGCGAACTGCATCCGGGGGCCGTGTGTGTGGGAAGTTCCGGTCGTCATGCCTCCACGCTAGAGGCCGGGCGGCCCAGGGGTATGGTCCATTTCCATGGCGGATTCATGGGCCACTCCGAGGGGCGAACCCGGACAGCGGACAGACGGCCCCGGACAGCGGGCGGACAGCTCGGGATACAGGGCTGGTTCCGGACAGCGGGCGGGTGGTCCGGCCGGACCGGGGACGGATCTCCATCTGGATCTGCCGCGGGGCGGTGGGACCGGGGTGCGGGACGCGCTCATCCGTGCCCTGCGCGACGCCGTCCGCGGCGGGCGACTCGCCCCGGGCACCCGGCTGCCCTCCTCCCGCTCCCTCGCCGCCGACCTCGGCATCGCCCGGAACACCGTGGCCGACGCCTATGGGGAGCTGGTGGCCGAGGGCTGGCTGACGGCCCGGCAGGGCTCGGGCACCCGGGTCGCCCGGCGCGTCGTGCCGCCGGAGCCCGCGCCGCCGCGCACACCGCCGCCCGCCGCCGTGGCCGCCACCCGGCCGACCTACGATCTGCGGGCCGGTCAGCCCGATGTCTCGGCCTTCCCCCGGTCCGCCTGGCTCTCCGCGGCCCGGCGCGCCCTGACCGCCGCGCCGAACGACGCCTTCGGTTACGGCGACCCCGCCGGACGGCCCGAGCTGCGGCGGGTCCTGGCCGACTATCTGGCGCGCGCCCGCGGGGTGCGGGCCGCGCCCGAACGGATCGTGGTCTGCGCCGGGTTCGTCCAGGGGCTGGCCCTGCTCAGCCGGGTGCGGGCGAAGGCCGGGCACCGTGAGGTGGGCGTGGAGTCCTACGGGCTCGACGTCCACTGGAACGTGATGCGCGGGGCCGGGCTGCGCACCGTACCGCTGCCGGTCGATCAGCAGGGCGCACGGACGGCGGAGCTGGACCGGTCGGCCGGGCTGCGGACCGTTCTGCTCACCCCGGCGCATCAGTTCCCCACCGGGGTTTCGCTGCACCCCGACCGGCGCGCCGCCGTGGTCGACTGGGCGTCGCGGGTGGGCGGGCTGGTCCTGGAGGACGACTACGACGGGGAGTTCCGCTATGACCGTCACCCGGTCGGGGCGCTCCAGGGGCTCGACCCCGAGCATGTGGTCTATCTGGGCACCGCGAGCAAGAGCCTGGCGCCCGCGCTGCGGTTGGCGTGGATGGTGGTGCCGGACCATCTGCTGGACGACGTCCTGGCGGTCAAGGGAACGGGGGAGTGGCAGTCGGGCGCGCTGGACCAGCTGACACTCGCGGAGTTCATCGACTCCGGTGCGTACGACCGCCATGTGCGTGGCATGCGGATGCGCTATCGGCGGCGCCGCGACCAGTTGGTGGCGGCGCTCGCCGAACGCGCCCCGCGGGTGCGGGTCACGGGCATCGCGGCGGGGCTGCACGCGGTGCTCCAACTGCCGCCCGGCACCGAGCGGTCCGTGGTACAGGGCGCGGCCTGGCAGAGCCTCGCTCTGGAGGGGCTGTCCCGCTACCACTACCGCGAGCAGCGGGAGCCGGAGGAGCCCGGACCGGGTCCGGACGGGCAGCCGGACGCGCTGGTCTTCGCCTATGGCGCCCCGCCCGACCACGCCTTCAAAGGCGCGCTGGAGGCGCTGTGCCGGGTGCTGCCCTGACGCCCCACACGTCGGCCGGGCAGTCGCGCCCAGAGCAATTCCTGCCCTGATTCCTCCACTTCCGACCGCCGTCGCCACCAGCGGATACATCTCCCTGCACGCGGAAGTGGCACGCGACTTCTATCCGCGCCCCGACGTGCGGTTCGTTCCCCTGGAGGGAGCGGCCCCGGAGATCGTCGTCATCACGCGGGCCGACGACGAGCGGGCGGCCATCGCCGCCCTCCGGCGCGCGGCGCGCTTCGCGGAAGCGCGAGGTTAAGGTGGTCGGTCAGGGCCTCGGGCGGGACGAGGGCCTCGGGCGGGACGAGGGCCGCGGGTGGGACGACTGCCTCGGAGGTGATGACGGCCTCGGGGGAGAGGAACGGGGGAGACAGGGATGGAACGGAAGACGACGCGGCGGCTGCGGTCGAGCACGGTGATCCTGGGCGGTATGGGCGCGCTGGCGGCGGCGCTCACCTCCTGTGGTTCGGAACCGGACAAGCGCTGTGTGGACCGGGACAGCTATGACGCCGTGAACGGCTATCGGGTCGTCGACTCCAGCGCCTGCAAGGGCTCTTCGTCCACCACGGGCGGCAAGGGCAAGAAGAGCCGGGGCACATCGGGTGTCGACGGCGAGTGGTACTACGACTCCGACGTCAGCGGCCGCTGGGCGGACTACGGCACCTTCGACAAGAGCAAGGCGGCCGACCGGGGCGGCTTCGGCTGCTCGGGCTCCAGCGGCGGCTGAGCGGGCCGGCCCACGATGAAGCGCCACACCATCGACCCCCGCCCCGACTGGCAGTCCACGGTGGAGGAGCAGGGGGTCATCTATCCGCTGACCCGCTACCCGGACGGCTCGCTGCGCCCCTACTGGGACGAGAGCGCCTACTACGCCTTCTCGCTGCCCGAGGTCGAGGCGCTGGAGGAGGTCGTCGAGGAGCTGCACCGGATGTCGCTGGCGGCGGCCGCCCATATCGTCGAGACCGGCCGCTTCGCCGACCTCGGCATCGAGGATCCGCGGCTGGCCGGGCTGATCGCCGAGTCCTGGCACCGCCGGGCCGAACAGCCCAGCGTCTACGGCCGGTTCGATCTGCGCTACGACGGTGAGTCGGGCCCGGCGAAGCTGCTGGAGTACAACGCCGACACACCCACCTCGCTGGTGGAGGCGGCCAGCGCCCAGTGGTTCTGGATGGAGGACCGCTTCCCGGGCGCCGACCAGTGGAACTCCCTCCATGAACGGCTGGTGGAGGCCTGGCGCACCCAGGCGGCGCTGCTGCCGCCGGGGACGCCCCTGTACTTCGCCCATTCGGCCGGGGACGAGCTGGGCGAGGACCTGATGACGGTGGCCTACCTCCGGGAGACGGCCGAGTAGGCCGGGCTGAGGACCGAGGCGATCTCCATGGAGGACATCGGCTGGGAACGGCTGTCGGGCCGCTTCGTGGACAAGCGGTTCCGCTTCATCCGGAGCTGCTTCAAGCTCTACCCCTGGGAGTGGCTGGCCACCGACCGGTTCGGCCCGCATGTGCTGGACACGCTCGACAACGGGGGCGGCACCGGATCCACCCTGTGGATCGAACCGGCCTGGAAGATGCTGCTGTCCAACAAGGCGCTGCTGGCCGTGTTGTGGGAGCTCTTCCCGGACCACCCCCATCTGCTGCCCGCCTACCTCGACGGCCCCCGGGAACTGGCCCGCACCACCGGCTATGTGGCCAAACCGCTGCTGGGCCGCGAGGGCGCGGGGGTCACCGTGCATCCGCCGGGCGAGGAGCCCGTCGTGCGCGACGAGCCGTGCTGCTACCAGGAACTGGCGCCGCTGCCCGACTTCGACGGCAACCGTGTGGTGCTCGGCACCTGGGTGGTCGAGGGCGAGTCGGCGGGGCTCGGCATCCGCGAGTCGGCGGGGCTGGTGACGGATGAGTACGCGCGCTTCATCCCCCACGTCATCCTCTGAGCCGCGCGGGGTCACCGAGCTGTACGGGGCCACCGAGCCGTACGCGTTCACCCGGCCAGCACCGCCCTCAGCTGATCCAGCCCCCACTCCAGATCCTCCTCGCTGATCACCAGGGGCGGGGCGATCCGGATCGTGGTGCCATGGGTGTCCTTGACCAGCACTCCGCGGTCCATCAGCCGCTCGGAGAT